>JALRJA010000106.1 GCA_023255235.1 Flaviramulus sp. | reverse complement strand
GAGCCGATGGAGGGACTCGAACCCACGACCTGCTGATTACAAATCAGCTGCTCTAGCCAGCTGAGCTACATCGGCTTTTTTTAGACTTTTTACCACATAAAAAAGCCCGTTATTTCTAACGGACTGCAAATGTATAGATTTTTTATTTTATTCAAAACATTTTTAAAGAAATTTTAATGTAAATTAAATCTTAGTTTTTCTTTTCTCTTTTTTAACTGTCTTTCTAGTGAGGCAATTGCTGTGTCTATGCTTTCTTCAAAGGTTTTGCATTGTTTTTTTACAACTAGGCTATCTCCTGGTACACTTACTTTGGCTTCAAATATTTTGTTGTGTTTATCTTTTGTGTTTTCTACTTTTAAAAAAACATCAGACTTTATTACTTTATCGTAAAACAAATCTAACTTGTTCATTCTTTTTTGAATAAAAAGGATTAGTTTTTTATCGGCATGAAAATTTACCGATTGTGTGTTTACTATCATAATATTTACATTTTTAAAACGAAGCCGATTTTTATAAAACAAACGCTATTATTGGTTATTTTGTTATATAATCGATTTTTGTTTTGGTTAGACATCAATTTTCAATATTATTTTTTACTTCTTGGGTGTGCTTTTATGTGTACTTTTTTTAATTCAGCTATGCTGTTATGTGTGTAAACTTGAGTAGCAGCTAAACTAGAATGCCCTAGTAATTCTTTAACGGCATTTAAATCTGCACCTTGGTTTAACATGTGAGTTGCAAAAGAGTGTCTTAAAATATGTGGACTCTTTTTTACTTTTGTTGATGCCCTACTAAAGTAGTCATTTATTATTCTATAAACAAGTGTTTCGTAAATTTTAACGCCTTTTTTTGTTAAAAATAAAGTTTCGTGATGGGTTATATTATTTAATTCTAATCTAATTTTTAAGTATTGTGTAATTGTTTCTATTACAGAATTTAGTAATGGTACTATTCGCTCTTTATTTCTCTTTCCTAATACTTTTAGTGTTTTGTTTTGTAAATCTATACTTGTTAGTTTAAGTTCTACAAGTTCTATACGCCTTATTCCTGTTGAATAAAAAAGTTCTACAATTAGTTTATTGCGAATGCTTTCAAAATCATCATTAAAATTTAAATCATCTAGGGCGGTAGTAATTTCAGCTTCTGAAAACGGAATTTGAATTTTTTTGCTAGTTTTTAATGCTTTGTGTTTTGATAGTGGATTGATTTTTATTGCATCAATTTTTAAAAGGAATTTATAATAGGAGTTTAACGACGATATTTTTCTGTTGATGCTTCGGTTTGTTAATCCATTTTCAACTAGTAACACAATCCAGCTTCGTATTTGAGAGTAATTAACCTTATTTATAGATTGGCTTTGGTATTGAGAAAACATAAAATCTGAAAAATCGGTTAAGTCATTTTGATATGCTTTTAGTGTTAGTGCCGAATAGTTTTTTTCTAATAACAAATAATCAGTGAAGGCTTGCAAATACAAAATAAATAAATTTTGATGGTAGAATCTATTTTTTAAAAGTACAACTTTTTACTTTTTGGCACAAAAAAAACCCACTAAAAAGTGGGTTTGGTATATATTGATTTTTTTTAAACATCTTCGGCATCTCTTAAACCTTGTATGTATTGCGCTTTTTGAATTTGTGCTCTACGCTCTACAGATGGTTTTGTGAATTGTTTGCGAACTTGTAACTGACGCTTAACACCTGTTTTATCAAACTTGCGTTTAAATCGTTTTAGAGCTCTATCTATATTTTCGCCGTCTTTTATTGGTATTATTAACATAGTATCTTAACCTCCTCTCTTTTTGGATTTTGAGTTTGCAAATATAAAATTAATTCTGACATTAAAATTTAAAATAAAAATTATTTTTAATTAATGGGTTTATATTCTTTTTTATCTATAATAATTTTAGCTAAAATTTCTCTTAGTATTTCAGAAGTACCGCCGCCTATTGGACCTAATCTGCTGTCTCTAAATAATCGGGCTAATGGGTATTCTTCCATGTATCCATAACCACCTAAAAACTGTAAGCATTGGTATATAACCTTGTCTGCCATGCTGGTTGATTTTAGTTTAGACATGGTGGCTTCTTTTACAACATACGCGCCATTATTTAATTTATTTGTGATGGCGTAGTTAAACTCTTTACAAATTTCCATGTCTGTATATAAATCTGCAATAGTATGTCTTAGTGCTTGAAATTTATTTATGGTTTTACCAAACGCCTGGCGTTCATTCATATATTTTAACGCATACTCTAGAGCGAATTCTGCACGAGCATGTGCATTAACTCCCATAATTAAACGCTCTAAAGCAAAGTGTTGCATGATATATGAGAAACCTTGGTTTTCTTTACCTATTAAGTTTTTAAGAGGTACTTTTACGTTATCAAAAGCTATTTCTCCGGTATCTGATGCTCGCCATCCTAATTTGTCTAATTTGGTTGCAGAAATTCCTTTCATGGTTCTATCTAGCACTAGAATACTAATGCCTTTATTGCCTAATTCTGGGTTAGTTTTTGCAGCAATAACTAGGTAGTCGCTATAAACACCATTGGTTATAAAAGTTTTAGAGCCATTTACTATATAATGGTCACCTTGCTTTACAGCTGTGGTTCGCATTCCTGCTACATCGCTTCCGCCAAAAGGTTCGGTAATACAAAGGCATCCTATTTTATCGCCTGTAATACTGGGTGTTAAATAGGTTTGTTTAATGGCTTCACTACCTTGGGCATTTATGTGGGTCATTGCTAGATAAACGTGTGCCCAAATAGCTGCAGCAAACCCTCCGGAGTTTATTTTTTGGAGTTCTTCTAGTAAAATAACGGTGTAAAACAAATCTAAATTTAAACCACCGTAAGCTTCAGGGTAGTTGATGCCAAAGAATCCCATGTCGCCAAATTTTTTCCAAATAAATTTGTCAATAGTTCCAGTTTTTTCCCATGTTTCTATATGTGGGACAACTTCTTTTTGCAAAAAATCTTGGAGGCTTTTTCTAAAAAGATTGTGCTCTTCAGTAAAGTACATACTGTTTATTAATTTTCTTTATCAAGGTGCAAATATAATTTAATTATATCTATTTTTTTTAATGGAAAGCCTTTAACTTTTATTAAATCGTTTAATGATTGAAACCCTTCTCTTAAAGTACGCTGTTCTATAATCTTGTTGGCTAAATCATAATCAATATGTTGTATTGTAACCAACTCATCAATTGTGGCCGTGTTTAGGTTTATTTTTTTAATTTTTCTAGGTGTTTTTACTGTAAAACTAGCAGTTATTTTTTCAATTAATTCTGGCGTTAATCCATATACATCTTGTAGTTGAATATCTGCAATAAAACCACCTTTAAATGTATTTCTAAATTTTATAATTCTGTTAGAAAAAGCCTCGCCAATACCATTTACTTGTTGTAACTGTTGAGCAGTTATGGTATTTAGATCTTGTTTTTGAGCAAAAGTTTTTGGTTTATTATTGTAATGTGTAGTGTTAGTTTTTTTTTGGTTAACCCAATCTGGAAATTTAAAATAAGGAGATATGGCATTTAAAAGCGAGTCTGATACGTTGGTTACTTTTTGAAATTGTTGGGTTGTGTTAATCCATTTATCTTGTTTTCTAAATGCTAGCAATCTATTAATTTCTTCGGTGGTCATGCCAAGTGATGCACCTTTAAAATCTGTTATATAATTGGGGTTGAAGGGATATATTTTGGGTTTACTTTTTTCTAATTCAATTAGTTTAAGTGAATCAATTTCTTTTTCAAATTTAGAAAGGCTTTCATTATTAATATTAATTTTTTCTGATTTAAAATCGACAAAAAAATAGATACATTGTAATGAAATGATAATAAGTATTAATAAAAAAATCCCATTTCGTTGTTGTTTAGTAAACGTGAAATGGGATTTCATATGTGATTTTATTTAGTTATTACATGTGCTTGGTTATATCTTCGGCACCATCTTGAATAGCTTCTCTTTTTATAGAAATTGCTGAAAGGTATCTTTTCATTTCTTGCCTTACTTTTGGAAATAAGAAGAATAAGCCAATCATATTTGGAAATACTAAGGCTAATATCATAGCATCAGAAAATTTAATAACAGCATCAAGGGTAGCCGCTGCACCAATAACAACAAATAATAAAAACAGTATTTTGTATGCCAAATCTGCATTTTTTCCTTTT
>JALRJA010000089.1 GCA_023255235.1 Flaviramulus sp. | reverse complement strand
TTGAGCTTGTTTGTTTTGACGGACTTATTTTTGGGTTGGCACTGATAAATTTATCAATTAATTCAAATTTTTTTTCTTTGTTTAGAGAATCAGCGTTTTCAATTTCGTTTTCATTTTTTAATGTTCTTTCAATAGGTTTGACACGTGTTAATTGAAGCCATTCATTAAAAGAATATGTTTCATGTTTATCAAAAGAAAGTGGTTTTCCTAAGTTTAAAATATGTTCTGCTGAAAGCTCTATGGTTTTATCAACTTTACTGCTTTTTTCAATAGCTTGCGATTCATCTAAAATAAAATTTTTATCAAACGATACTTCTTTTGGCTGAAAAAGCTCAGGATCTAAAGCACCTTGTGTGTCATTTATTTGTTGTTTTAAGGCATCATCAATTTTTACACTTTTTCTAACAGAAATATCTTCTATGTCAACATCAATATCTTTTAAATGGGCACTATTTTGCTTTATAAATTGTGAGATTTCATTTTGAATAAAAGATTCTGAAGTTATATAATCAAACAAAATACTTCTGTCTGTAGTATAAGCAGCGGTTGTTTTTAATTCTTGGTTATATTTAAAACTACTTTCGTTTTTTAACCCTTTTAGGTAAATAGCTCTTGCCGATTGAAAATATGGGAATTCATCAATAATAGATTTTACTGCTTGGGTTTGCTCGTGTGTTATTTCTTGCGGATTTTGAAGTATGTATGTAAAATTAGAATTAGTCATTATTAATAATTACCATTTGGCTAAAGTTGCATTAAAAATATCTTGTGTTATTCTTTCAAAAATTTCTTCATGAGCAGTGGCTTTTTGTCCTCCTGTGAGTTGAGCATTACCGGGATAATCATAGAAAAAAGAAAATGTTTGCTCTAAGTCTTCTTCTTCGTTTTTTCTGTTAAAAAAACGCAATTTAACGCTCACTGTGAGTCGGTTTTGGGCTGCTGTATTTTGTGATGTTGCAGTTGTTGGTGATATTCTATAGTCTGTAATTTCACCTTCATAAACCAAATCGCCGTTTGATGGTACTAATGTTAAATTGGTTTGGTTTTGTATTAAATCTTCTAATGCTATTTTAAAATCGCGCTCAAAACCTGGTTCAATTAATAGAGCGGTATTTTCAAAACGATTTACTTGATAGGTTTCAGTTCCTTCGGGTATTGATGCTCCTGTAAATGAATAAATACCACAACTCACTAAACTTGTGGCTATTAGTAATAATATGTAGTATTTTATGTATTGCATTTTTTTAGTTGAATTTGCTGTGTTGTAATTATGATAAGGGTTTTACAAATTATATTGTTTAATTTTTCTGTAAAGTGTACGCTCACTTATACCTAACTCTGCAGCTGCTAATTTACGTTTTCCTTGGTGACGTTCAAGAGATTTTTTAATTAATTCTAATTCTTTGTCATGTAAAGATAAGGTTTCTTCTTCTTCTATTTCTTCGGCAAAGTGATACTTGTCATGACTATTTGTGGTGTCATCATTGTTTGAAGAATGTTCAGGAATTGCAATAACTTCTGTATTTTCTAAAGAGTCTTCATAATCAATAGCATCATCTTCATTATCATCACCATATATTTTTTGAATAAGGCTTTCATTATTTTTTTCAACATCTTTTGTATTACCATGTTTCATAAGTTCCATGGTAAGTTTTTTTAAATCGTTGAGATCGCTTTTCATATCAAAAAGAACTTTGTAAAGTATTTCACGCTCGCTGCTAAAATCACTTTCAGATTTAGAAGTTTTAATAACCGCAGGTAAATGAGTTCCAGAAGTTGGTAAATAGCTTTTTAATGTATCTACAGAAATGGTTCTATTTTGTTCTAAAACCGATAGTTGCTCTGCAACATTGCGTAACTGCCTAATATTGCCACCCCATCTGTGTTTTAATAAAACTTGTATGGCGTTATCTGTTAATTTAACGGTTGGCATTTTATATTTTAATGCAAAGTCGCTTGCAAATTTTCTAAAAAGCAAATGAATATCGTCTTGTCGCTCACGCAATGGTGGTAAATGAATATCTACGGTGCTTAGTCTATAATATAAATCTTCACGAAAGCGTTCTTTTTGAATAGCTTCAAACATATTTACATTGGTAGCTGCAACAATACGAACATTGGTTTTTTGCACCTTACTGGAACCTACTTTTAAAAATTCACCGTTTTCAAGAACACGTAATAAACGCACTTGAGTTGTGAGAGGTAGTTCACCAACTTCGTCAAGAAAAATAGTGCCGCCATCGGCTACTTCAAAATAGCCTTCGCGAGTTTGTGTAGCACCTGTAAAAGACCCTTTTTCATGACCAAAAAGCTCACTGTCTATAGTTCCTTCTGGTATAGCACCACAGTTTACGGCAATGTATTTATTATGTTTTCTGTGTGATAATTGATGTATTATTTTTGGAATATTTTCTTTACCAACACCGCTTTCTCCTGTAACTAATACCGAAATATCTGTTGGTGCTACTTGAATGGCTTTTTCAATAGCACGATTTAAAGAAGGGGTATTGCCAATAATACCAAAACGTTGTTTAATAGCTTGAACAGATTCCATCTTTATTATTTTTATATTGATTTAATGGCTTCGCCAATAAGTGTTGCACTTGTGCAGTTGGTAACTTTTACATTTACAAAATCACCAATTTTATAGTTTCCTTTTGGAAAAACACATACTATGTTTTGTGATGTTCTGCCTGACCACTGGCTGCTTGATTTTTTTGAGTCTTTTTCAATTAAAACCTCTACAGTTTTGTTTAGCCACTCTTTAGTTCTCACTTCACTGTGAAGCCTTTGTAAATCTACAATATCTTGTAGTCTTCTTTTTTTAGTTTCTTCAGGAACATCGTCTTT
>JALRJA010000079.1 GCA_023255235.1 Flaviramulus sp. | reverse complement strand
TATAACAAGCAAAGGCTTTGTTAGAAACCAATATAAAGAAAAATTGGTTGATCTAAGTAATGTAAGATTAAATATTAAAAGTAAAAAAGCTTAACTTTTACTATTTTAATAATTTTAAATTAAGTTCTTTCAACTGATTTTCGCTAACTTCACTAGGTGCATTCATCATTAAAAACGTCTCGAACAACTAAACATCCTTTTTTCTTAATATCAGCAATCAAAGCTGGATCTGTTTTTTCGTTAAGATCTTTAAAATTAATTTCTGGAATAATGGGTGAAGGCAGTACAAATTGTTGGGCAGGCGATATAGTGAAACGAAACAACAAATACTACTGGTATTACTCAAATAGAAAAGAAGGCACGGGTGTTATGGTTTCAAATAGACCAGAAGGACCTTATAAAGAGGCTTTGGGCGACTATATTGTTGATTCTTTTGACCCCACTATTTTTGTTGATGATGACAACACACCTTACATAATTTATGGAGAAGGCACTTACAAAATTTCTAGGCTTAAAGAATCTATGATAGAACTTGATGAGAAACCCAAAGAAATTATAATAAATAGAACATCACACTTTCCTAAAACAGATAAAAATTCTTTACATAAACACAACGGTATTTACTATCTTAGTTGTTCAGGGTATTATGCAACATCTACAAATGTATATGGACCCTATAAAACTCAAGGTATTGTAGCCAAAGGTTTTGGTTTAGAAACAAATTATGCTCATGGAGACTTTTTTATATGGAAAGGAGATTGGTATCACATTTGGTGTAGGTATCAGAAAAGATCAAAAGATAGAATTAGAGATTGTTTTATTGCACCAACTTATTATGAAGAAAATGGTATTATGTATGATGACACTAGGCATATAAATGAAAAGTATAGAACATCTGGAGTTAATTAAAAAAAGTAAAATTTTTAAACATTAAAGATCATATATTTCAATGCACATAATAACCTTACTCTGCTCTTTTATTCTTTTTGGCTAATGTTTAAAACACTAAAATAAAACAATAATTAGCACAACCCTACATTTACAAACCCATAACAAAATAATATGTTAGGCACTTGTACTTAGTTTATGTTGTAAGGTTTCAATTAATTTGTCTAACTCTTTTAATCTGCCTTCAAATAGTGCGAGTATTTTTTGATTTTGTTCTTTACAGTTATGACAAAAATGTGCCATTTGCTCTAAATAACTAGGCATATTGGCGTTATTAGTTTGGGTTACTGTGCAAGAGTTTGTTAGTAGTAATTCACTTACGTTAGTGCCTAAAATTTCGGCAATTTGAAATAGCCGTTCTACAGTAATTTTAGTGTAGTTTTTTTCTATCTTACAGTAAGCTGCTTGACTTATCTTTAGTTTAAAGGCAACATACTTATGACTTAGCCCTTTTTGATTGCGTAAATCCTTTATTTTTTTTACAAGATGCTCCATAACTAAAAGTAATAAATTTTGTACTAAAAGTAATAATTTTCTTTATATTTTTTTAGTATATAATGGGTTTTTTAAATAATTTTGGTAAAGTCTAAAGGTAATAGGCAATTATAAATAATGTGAAGTTCAATTATACCTAAGAACGGTTTTCTGCTTAGGAGAAAAAAGAAAGAGTTGAATTTTGAATTGTTCATAAACGGAGTTTCTTGAAAAAGTAGGCGAAATTGCAAGTGTTTAACACTCCTAAAAAATTAAATGCGTGAAATCAAAAAAACAGAATAAAATGAAAAAATTTAAATTAATTCTACGGGTAACAGTGGTACTGTTTGTGTTACTCAAAATGACGGTGGTACA
>JALRJA010000035.1 GCA_023255235.1 Flaviramulus sp. | reverse complement strand
CCCAACTAACCAAAAAGGAAAACGATTCGGTTTATTTTTTAAAAAATGCCAAATATACTACTGCCGAAAACCTTGAAGACCCAGAATATTTTATCAAGTTGCGTAAAGCTAAAATAGTACCTGGCAAAAAAATTGTAACAGGCTTAGCCAATCTTTTTATTTATGAAGTACCAACACCACTAGGCTTACCTTTTGGATTTTTTCCGCAGAGCGAAAAACAAACTTCGGGAGTTATAATTCCAACTTTTGGAGAACAAAACGATAGAGGCTTTTTTTTACAAAACGGCGGGTATTATTTTGCCATTAGTGATTATGTAGATTTGGCTGTATTTGGAGATTATTTTACCAATGGTAGTTGGGGAACAAGACTTGAGAGCACCTATGCAAAACGCTATAAATTTAGAGGTAATGTAGGTTTTAGATATGAAAACTTTATTACAAGTGAGCGTGGTTTTCCAGATTATGCACGAAACACTATTTATAATTTACGCTGGTCGCACAGTCAAGATTCTAAAGCCAATCCAAGTTCTAGGTTTTCGGCTTCTGTAAACTTAGGAAGTAGCACCTATTATAGAAGTTCTGTAAATCAAATAAATTCTGGTGCTTTTTTAAATAATACCTTGGCATCTTCTGTATCGTATTCTAAAACATTTCAAGGTGAACCAGAAGTAAATTTTAGTTTAACTGCTACTCATTCACAAAATACCAATACAGAAACAATAAACATGACACTCCCAACTTTTCAAGCAAGTGTAGGTAGAGTGTATCCTTTTGCTTCAAAAAATGGTTCAAAAAAAGGAATTATTCAAAATGTTAACTTGCAATATAATATTCGTGGAGAGAATAGAATTCAAACAACCGATTCGTTATTCTTTAAAAAAGAAATGTTTGAAGATGCCAGAGCTGGTTTTCAACACAGTATTCCTATAAATACAAACTTTAAAGTATTTAAACACTTTAGTTTAAGTGCCAGTACCAATTATAATGAAGTTTGGACCTTTAACACCATTAACAAGTATTTTAATGATGCAACTAGACAAACAATTACAGAAACAGTAAATGGCTTTGATTCTTTTAGAACCTATAATTTTAGTACTAGTATTGGCACAACCATATATGGTATGTTTAACTTTGAAAAAGAAGGTAAAACTCCAAAAATTCAAAAAATACGACATGTTATAAGACCCTCTATTAGTTATAATATCAACCCTGCTTTTGACAAATATTACGACACTTATGAAGTGGTTAGTGCCGATGGTTTAACAACTAGCGATGTTGAGTTTTCAAGATTTGAACAAGGCATTTTTGGTACACCTAGCAAGAACTTTTCTAGCTCAATGGGAATTTCGGTTTCTAATAACTTTGAAGCTAAAGTAAAAGATAAAGATAGCACAGCAACCGAGCCAAAAAAAATCATGCTACTTAATAACCTTAACTTTTCTAC
>JALRJA010000447.1 GCA_023255235.1 Flaviramulus sp. | reverse complement strand
AAATACCGTTAAAGAAGTATATGATCAAATAATTTCAGATATGACTATGGCAATATCTTTAATGAAACCTACTTCTAGAAGTGGAAACTCTAATACTCTATCGGCTACTGCTGTTAAGGCTCTTTTGGCTAGAACGTATTTATATAAAGAAGATTGGTCAAACGCAGCAGCTATGGCTACTGAAGTAATTAATGCTGGGTATAGTTTAGTGTCACACGCTAATTATTTAAGTTTATGGAATTTAGATAATAACTCTGAATCCATATTTGAGATTTCCATGACCGAAGCAGATAATGTGAGCGGCATTGCGGCACTATATTTAGCCGCAGGTTTTGGTGATTATCTCCCTTCCAACGATCTTGTATCTTTATATCAAGTAGGCGATGCTAGGTTAAATACATTTGAAGTTGACCTATTATTAGCCGGAGAATTTGCACCATATAGAATGATAAAATACCCTAACATAAATGGGTATGATAATGTGAAAGTTATCCGTTTAGCAGAAATGTATCTCATTAGGGCAGAAGCCAGAGCTCGAATAGGAACTAATATTTCTGGAGCACAAGATGACTTAGATATGGTTAGGCAACGGGCTTTACCCACAGCTCCTAACAATGCCGATACAGGGTCGGCATTACTAAACCAAATCCTTTTAGAAAGAAGACTAGAGCTAGCTTTTGAAGGGCAACGTTTATGGGATTTAATGAGAAATAAGGAAGACATAGTTAGAACACAATGTACTTCGCCAATATGCTCCATACCCTATGGTGATGACACAAACATATTACCAATACCTCAAATTGAGACCGATGTAAATCCAAACATTGTTCCCAATCCTGGGTACTAACAATTTAATAATACACATTGAAAAACCCACAGGTTTTTCAATGTGTATTAAAAAAACTAGCCATAAAAAAACAAATAATTTTGGAAGTAAATCGCAGAAATTTAGTTAAAATATTATCCCTTGGCACTGTTTTTACAAGACAATCTGCCAACGCGCTATCGTCCATACTGGAGGCAGTTCCTTCAAATCAATCAACTACAAATACACCCCTTTCAGACCTTCAAAAAAACAACATAGATACTCTTTATAAAAAAGCTATTGTTATTGATGGTTTAATCATACCAAAAGGATGGAATAATGAATCTTTTGAAGCTTTAGATAAATCTGGTTATACAGGGTTTAATACGTCTTTGTCTTCTACAAATTTAAAAATAGCTCTAAAATCATTAGAAGAGTGGCAAAAACGAGTAAATGATAACCCAAATAAATTAATTTACGCTACAAGTGCAGATGATTTTATTAGAGCTAAAAAAGAAAACAAAACAGCTGTATTATTTGGATTTCAAAATGCTACCATGATTGAAAAATCCATAGATAATATCAATCTTTTGTATGATGCGGGAACCCGTTGGATTCAATTAACATACAATCAAAGAAATTTATTAGGAGATGGATGTACCGAAAGAACAAATGCTGGACTGTCTGATTTTGGTATTGAAGCTGTTAATCGTATGAACGAACTTGGTATTATTGTTGATTTATCACACTGCGGACGCCAAACAACAAACGATGGTATAAAATTTAGTAAATATGGTGCCACTTTCAACCATTCCATGTGTGAAGCTTTATATAAGAATCATCCTCGTTCCAAAACAGATAAACAGATAAAAGCTATGGCCAATAAAGGAGGTATTATGGGTATTATATGTCTTGGGTATATGATAGGGCCAGACCCAGGCGGCAAAACCACTTTAGAAACCTATGTTAACCATATAGATCATGCCGTTAAAATGGCGGGTATAGACCACGTAGCGTTAGCTGCAGATTTTGCTATTCAAGGGCTAGAAGCCTCAGGTGCTACTCGTGAAAACTGGTTTGTACCACGCCTAACAATGTTTAAACCTTCTTACCAAGTGCGATGGCCACCCTGGATTCCAGAACTTGATAAGCCAAACAGATATTTAAGCGTTGCTAAAGTTTTGGACAAAAGAGGTTATACTACTGGTGATATTGAAAAAATATTAGGGCTAAACTGGTTGAGATACTTTCGCGAAACATTAAAACCTTAAATACCCTGTACCAAAAGTTTTTTACTCATAAGCCTAAGAAATAATATGAAATATTCAATAGTTACCATTTTTTTAATGGCTGGTTTAACAACTAGTTGTAATGAAATTTCCAAGCCGGGAACTCACCCTCCAGACAAAACGCTTTATGAGGTTGTATTTAGAGAAAGTATAGCAGGAAGTTATGAAAAAAGGAATATTGGAGACAAAACGTATAAATTTGTTTACACCTATACCGATAGGGGTCGTGGTCCAAAGTTTACAGAAACAATAACCTTAAACAAACAAAATTTTATAACTGCCCAATACATTACAGGCGTTAATTACCTTAAAGACTCCATAAACGAAAGCTTTTCTACAGACGGCACAAAAGCTTCTTGGGTTAATTCACAAGGAAAAAATAAAGAAGATTTTAGTGGTAATAAACTTTATTTTAGATATGATGGATCTCCAGCTATATATGAAATATTAGCACAATGCCTAGTAACCTCTAAAAACAATAAAGTTAATTTGCTTCCCGAAGGAGAGGTAGAATTGATTAAAAAAATTCCACTACAACTCTCTAATAATAACCCTATTGATCTTTTAATGATAAAGGGGTTAGACATGACTCCTACTTACTTGTGGATGAAAGATAACCAGTTAATTGCCAAAATATCAGGTAACTTACACATAATACAGGATGATTTTAAGGAATACCGGTTAAAACTAAAAGCCATCCAAGATAGTATTGAAGACGAATATCTAATAGAAATCACAAAAAAAATAACCCATAATGTTGAAAAAACAATAATTCAAAATGTCAATGTATTTACTGCCCAAGGAACATTACTTCACAATCAAGATGTATATGTTAACCAACAAACCATTGTGGCTATCAATCCTTTTGGTAAAAAATCATTAACAAAAAATATAAATGTAATTGATGGTTCTGGAAAAACACTTTTACCCGGAATGTTTGATATGCATACACATAATGATAAATTTAGAGGAATATTGCACATTGCTGGAGGTATAACATCTGTTAGAGATTTGGCAAACAATAAACAATTAAAGAACTTGAGTATTCAGTTTGATGAAAACACAATCATAGGACCCCGTATTGTTACTTTTTGTGGAATAATTGATGGGCCAGGACCTTATGCAAATCAACGGAATGTAGTGAATAATTTGGAGCAAGCATTATCAGAAATTCAAGCCTATAAAGATTTAGGGTATCAGCAAATAAAACTATACAGCTCAATAAAACCCGAGTGGGTAAAACCCCTATGTGAAAAAGCACACAGTTTAGGAATGAGAATTAGTGGTCATATTCCTGCCTATATGACAGCATCTCAAGCTATTAATCAGGGGTATAATGAGATTCAACATATTAATATGCTGTTCTTAAATTTTTTATCAGATACCATAGATACACGAACACCATTAAGGTTTACAATGCCTGCCAAACACGGTGCTAACCTTGATTTAAAAGCAAATCAATATCTTGATTTTGTTGAGCTACTTAAAAGCAAATACATTCTAGTCGATCCAACCGTATCCATTTTTGAAAACATGTTTGTTGCTAAAAAAGGGTTTCCAAGCCCTACCTATAATAAAATTGTAAAGAGATTACCACTAATTAATCAGCGTGATTTTTATAACGGAGGACTTCCAAAATCAGATGAATTAATTGAAAAAAAATATAAAAACAGCTTCAATAAAATGCTCGAAGTAGTTTATGATTTGTACCAAAAAGGAGTTGAAATTGTTCCAGGAACAGATGGGCTACCAGGGTTTTTATACCATAGAGAGCTTGAACTTTATGAGAAAGCCGGTATTCCTGCTGCCGAGGTGTTAAAACTAGCAACTATAAAATCAGCCCAAATAACAGGTCTTTCTAATTTGCTTGGATCTATTGAAGTTGGAAAAAAAGCAGACCTTATTTTAATTGATGGAAACCCATTAGAAAACATTAGCGATATACGAAATGTAGAATGGACTATGAAAGATGGTAATCTTTTTTATGCTAATGAGTTATATGCTTCAATGGGAATAGAACATTTTAAACAAACAAATTAAAATTAAATGTCTATAAAAACAACCCAAATCTCTCTTTTTATAAACTATAAACTAACAAATAAATCATGAAAAACGGTGTTATAATATTTTTTTTAAGTTGTTTGATGTCTATTCAATCACAAACCCTTGAGTTTTTTAATAATGGAAGATTAATACTAGGCACACATAAAGAGCGTACAGCCTCAATGGGTATAGGCGATATTGACGGTGACGGCGATGTAGATATTTTGGTGGCAAATGGTAGGCACTGGCCGGGGCAAAATAGAATATTCATAAACAATGGTAGAGGCATTTTTACAGTTTCAAGAGAATTAGGAAACGAACAAGAAACGAGCTACTCAACAGAACTTGCCGATTTTGATGGCGATGGCGATTTAGATATTGCCGTAGGAAACGATATGGCACCAAATTATATTTTTATAAATGACGGTAATGGCAATTTTACAAAAGGATCTAGTTTTGGCGAAAAATATGGACATACAAGAAATATTGTAATAGCAGATATCGATAAAGATGGAGACAAAGACATTTTAATAACCAATAGAGGTAGTGCCAATGAAATTTGCTTAAACGATGGTAATGGTATTTTCTCAAAAATTATTGACTTTGGTAACAAAAAAGACTCTACCATTGATGTTGAAATAGCCGATATGAATGGAGATGGCCATTTAGATTTGATTTTAGCAAACAGAGATGACCAACCTAACTATGTTTATCTAAACGACGGAGATTTAAACTTTAATAAACCCATACCCTACGGTACAGGATCTGATATAACAAGAGCTATTGCCATTGAAGACATAGACAAAGATGGCTATTTAGATATCATTACAGCAAACATAGCAGAACCCAATGTGATATACTTTGGAAGCAAAGAGCAAACTTATGAGCGTAAAATAGTATTTGATGACACCTCCGATGAATCATACTCCCTATCTATTGGAGATTTAGATTTAGATGGCGACACCGATATTGTTATAGGAAATGTTGGAGCACCAAATAACGTATTTGTTAACAACAACGGAAAAGCTTGGAGCAAAATAAAGCTAAGCAATAAAGCTTTTAATACTTACGACATTTTAGTGCACGACCTAAATAATGATGGTAAACTAGATATTATAGAAAGCAACTCAGACGAGTTAAACTTATATTACTTTAACCGATTTGTTCCAAAATTCCCTTAATTTATTATTAGTAAATAATTATAAACCAATGAAGTACATAATTAAAATAAAACAGCGGTTTTTAAAACCCATATTTCACTTAAAACTGTTTATTCTCATCTTAATAACAGGATGCTCAACAGTTCCTAATAAATGGGAAAATATAAATGAAGAAGGTGTTTTTTTAGTGTATAGAAGACAATCTTTAATAGGAGAAGAAACATACTCCATAACGTCAAACAAAGATGCTATTATAGTTAAGTCACTTCAAGGCGAAAATGAAAGAGGGCGTATTACAGGTGTAGAAGCAGAGTTGCATTTAAAATTAGATTTAACGCCTACATATTATCAAAACAGACGCTTAACTGCCAAAGATACCATAGTTAATTTAAAAGTAGAAACCAATAAAGATAGTATTTATATTTGGGAAGCAAACAGAGATTTCAATACCGTAGAAAACACAAGCTTTTTTCCTTTACACAGTAATATTCCTGCAGCAATAGAAATGATGCTCTATCATTATTATTTTAAAAAGGGTAATACCAAAAATATACCAACACTTCCAAGAGGAGAGGTTTCAATAAATTTCAGACAAAAAGATACAGTTGTAATTGGAGGTAAAAAAATAACTTTAGAAAGATATGTGGTTGAAGGCATTAATTGGGGTGGCAGAACAATTTGGCTAGATGAGTCTAAAAACCTAGTTGCCATTGTTAAAGCAAATACCCAAATAAGAGAATTAATAAAAAAAGGATATGAAGAAGCAAAACCCTTTTTTATTAACGGAAATGTAGAAGAACAAATGGTTGCCCTATCTAAATACACCCAAGATTTAAAAGGAAATCAAGCAAAAATAAAAGCTTTAGTTGGTGCCGATATTGTAGATGGGCTTAGTGATCAAACTAAGAAAAACATGACTTTAATTATTGAATATGGGCATATCACAAAAATTGGTAAGCTTTCAGAAGTTAAGATTCCAAAAAACGCTCATGTAATTGATGTTTCAGGAAAAACATTAATACCAGGTTTATGGGATATGCATGCACATTCAAATCAAGTTCAATGGGCACCTGCATACTTAGCTGGAGGCATCACAACTATCCGTGATAACGGAAATGAAGTAGAATTTGCCACATCCTTTAGAGACGCCATTACCCAAAAAGGAGCCTTAGGCCCCGATATTTTACTTGCCGGTA
>JALRJA010000436.1 GCA_023255235.1 Flaviramulus sp. | reverse complement strand
CTTGTTGGTCAAGTAGCAGCAAAAATTCGTGGTTTTAGAAAACCAGAACCATATAAAGGTAAAGGAATTAAATTTGTTGGTGAACAAATAAGAAGAAAAGCAGGTAAATCAGCATAATAATTTAAGTTATGGCATTGACAAAGAACGAAAGAAGACTAAGAATAAAAAGCAGAATCCGTAAAGTTGTTTCTGGTACAGAAACAAGACCCAGATTAGCTGTTTACAGAAGCAATAAAGAAATTTATGCTCAAATAGTTGACGATGTAACCGGTAAAACTATTAGTGCCGCATCATCAAGAGATAACAATATTAACGCTGCCAAAGCAACCAAAGTTGAAGCAGCCAAATTAGTAGGCAAAGCACTTGCTGAAAAAGCTTTAAAAGCAGGTATAGAAACCATTACTTTTGATAGAGGCGGTTATTTATACCACGGTAGAGTAAAATCATTAGCCGAAGGAGCTAGAGAAGCAGGACTTAAATTCTAATAATTATGTTTCAAAAATATAAAAGTGCCGAGTTAGTAAAACCAAGTGGATTAGATCTTAAAGATCGTTTAGTTGGTGTACAAAGAGTTACAAAAGTAACCAAAGGTGGTAGAGCATTTGGTTTTTCAGCAATTGTAGTAGTTGGTGATGAAGCCGGTGTTGTAGGACAAGGTTTAGGAAAATCTAAAGACGTAGCTAGTGCTATAGCCAAAGCGGTTGAAGATGCCAAGAAAAACCTAGTACGTATTCCATTAAAAGGAAAAACACTACCACATGAGCAAAAAGGAAAATACGGTGGTGCAAGAGTTAATATAATTCCTGCAGCACAAGGTACAGGCGTAATTGCTGGTGGTGCCGTAAGAACAGTTCTTGAAGCAGTTGGTGTTCACGATGTATTATCAAAATCTCAAGGCTCATCAAACCCACATAACGTAGTAAAAGCTACTTTTGATGCCTTATTACAATTACGAGATGCCAAAACAATTGCTAGAGATAGAGGTATTTCACTTGAACAGGTTTTTAACGCATAATAAAGTCTTTAGTCATTAACTGTTAGTCGATAAAGTATTGTTTACCGACTACCAACAAAAAGCTAAAAACTAAAAACTAAAACAAATGGCAAAAATTAAAGTAACAAAAGTTAAAAGCGCTATCAATCGCACATTAAGACAAAAAAGAACTTTAGAAGCTCTAGGTCTAAAAAAAATTGGTCAAGTTAAAGAGCATGAAGCCACACCAAATATTCTTGGTATGGTTGCTAAAGTTTCACACTTAGTTTCTGTTGAAGAAGCTTAAAAAATATAAACTGAAAAATGGATTTAAGTAATTTAAAACCTTCAGAAGGTTCAGTAAAAAACCAAGGTAAAAGAATAGGAAGAGGACAAGGTTCTGGTAAAGGTGGCACCGCAACACGTGGTCACAAAGGAGCCAAATCGCGTTCTGGATATTCTAAAAAAATAGGATTTGAAGGTGGGCAAATGCCACTTCAAAGACGTGTGCCTAAATTTGGTTTTACAAACATTAACCGTGTTGAATACCAAGGAGTTAATTTAGACACGTTACAACAATTGGTTGATGATAAAAAAATAAAAGACACCGTAGATTTTGAAGTATTATTAGCTAATCGTTTGGTTGGAAAAAATGATGTAGTCAAAATTTTAGGAAGAGGCGAATTAAAAGCAAAATTAAAAGTAACTGCTCATAAATTCACCGCTTCTGCAAAAGCTGCTATTGAAGCCGCAGGAGGAGAAGCCGTAACCTTATAAGACTTTTTATAAATATGAAATTTATAGAATCAATAAAAAATGTGTGGAAAATACAAGAGCTAAGAGACAGAATTATAGTAGCTTTAAGCCTATTATTAGTTTATCGTTTTGGAGCCCAAGTAGTTTTACCAGGCATTGATGCCGAACAATTAGGTGGTTTAGCCGATAGCACAGATGGTGGGTTATTGGGCTTACTCAATGCCTTTACAGGAGGTGCATTTGCAAATGCCTCTGTATTTGCTCTGGGTATTATGCCCTACATTTCTGCCTCTATTGTTGTACAATTAATGGGTATTGCTATTCCGTATTTACAAAAACTACAAAAAGAAGGTGCTAGTGGCCAAAAGAAAATCACTCAAATTACACGTTGGTTAACCATTGCTATTTGTTTATTACAAGCACCAGGTTATTTAGCAAGTTTACCAGCTTTGGGTATTCCTCAAAGTGCATTCCTTTTAGGAACAGGGCCTTTATTTTATTTTTCTTCGGTAACCATTTTAGTAACAGGCTGTATTTTTGCCATGTGGTTAGGAGAAAAAATAACCGATAAAGGTATTGGTAATGGTATTTCATTATTAATTATGGTAGGTATTA
>JALRJA010000423.1 GCA_023255235.1 Flaviramulus sp. | reverse complement strand
AATAAATATCATAAAAATGATAAAAGAGTGTTTTTTTTTCATACTTAATAGTTTCAATTAGTTTAATTAGCTTAATTAATTTTTTGTGCTATTAATACATAAGTATTATGTAGTACATAATGCAATATTATAACATTTTATTAACATACCAAACTTTTTTTAAAAAATTTTTAAGAAGGACTATTAGGTATTTAGTTGCTTATTTAAGATTTTTTTAACTTACCTAATTTATTTACTACAGCTACATTTAACATAGATTGATACATTTATAATTGTATTTTTGATAGTTTATATTAAACTTTACCTACTTTCTTTATTTTTAATTGTTTTGGTGCTAATGCTCCCGTTTGAGTTATTTCATTTATAATGCTGAGTAAAAATGAGTATGAAGACTTTTTAAGATATATATCTTTTAAAGAAAATTAATTTTACAATGTATTATCATCATGATATTACACCTAATTAAGTTATTACAGAATAGCAGTAGTTATAATAGGTAAATGTACATTGTAACCAATTTTAGTGTTTGCAGGAAAATAAAAGGTGTTTAATACTACAGGAAAAAATGTTTAGAATACAACAGGTTTAATAGAAAATAAATTAAATATACCTATTTAATGCAAGGTTTATACCTTATAAGGTTAGAGTATACTAATGATGCTATTTCAAAAAAAATATTGAAAAATAATTTTTTATATTCAAATTAAAACCCTCATTATAAATAAAGCTTTACTTTTTTAAAACAAAAGCCCTAATTCTCGCAGAAAACAAGTTTTCTACAAGAACTAAAGCTTTAATGTAGTCGGGATGACAGGATTTGAACCTGCGACCACACGACCCCCAGCCGTGTACGCTAACCGGACTGCGCCACATCCCGTTTATTTTTAATTATATGTAGAAGTAGAAACTTCAAAACTAGTGTCTTTTGAAGCTAAATACCGCTCTGCATCTAAAGCTGCCATACAACCTGTTCCGGCTGCTGTTATGGCTTGTCTGTAAACATGATCTGCCGCATCACCCGATACAAAAACACCTTCAATATTGGTTTTAGAAGTACCCGGTGTATTAATAATATAACCTGTTTTATCTAAATTTAAAAAGTCTTTAAAAATATCGGTGTTGGGTTTGTGCCCTATGGCAACAAAAAAACCTGTTGCAGGAATATCCTGTTTTTTATTGGTTTTGTTATTAAAAACACGCACTCCTGTTACAACTTGTTCATCTCCTAAAACTTCATCGGTTTCTGTATTAAACAAAATATCAATATTGGCTGTATTTTTTACTCTATTTGCCATAATTTTTGATGCTCTAAATTCATCACGTCTTACCAACATAGTTACTTTTTTACAAAGTTTTGATAAATAGTGTGCTTCTTCACAAGCAGAATCGCCAGCACCTACAATAACTACTTCTTGATTTCTATAAAAAAACCCATCACATACGGCACAAGCCGATACACCGCCTCCTAATTTTAAATACTTTTGCTCAGAATCTAATCCTAAGTATTTAGCTGATGCGCCTGTAGAAATTATAACTGTATTGCAATGAATTTCTTTGGTATCATTAACCCATACTTTGTGAATCTCACCAGAAAAGTCAACTTTAGTAATCCATCCATCACGTACATCGGTTTCAAACCGTTCTGCTTGTTTTTGTAATTGAATCATCATTTCTGGTCCTGTAACACCGTCAGGGTATCCAGGAAAGTTTTCAACTTCATTTGTAGTGGTTAATTGTCCTCCTGGTTGTGTTCCTTGGTATAAAACAGGCTTCATATTGGCTCTTGCGGCATAAATAGCTGCTGTGTAGCCTGCCGGTCCTGAACCTATAATTAAACATTTTATTTTTTCTATTGTGCTAGACATAATCTATTGCTTTTTTATGATTACAAAAATAGGTTTTTTGAAAGACTATTTTTAGAAATTTTATTAATAGATTTTATACAACTATAATCACGTTTTATATTATTCTAAAAATAAAAGCCTCGAATAAAACGAGGCCTTTATGGTGTACTTTTTAACTTTATTGTACTTGAGATTTTGCTCTATTATCTTCAATACTAGCCGCTTCTTTTAGAGCATTGTATAATTTAGAATTGACTGTGCTTAACTTTTGTTGTTCTACTCTATTGGCATTAGCTTGGTAGTTATCTAATGTCACTGCGGGCGTTATTTTGGTTACTTGTATCATATAAACACCATTAGCACCATCAATTAATTTTGAGGTTTCTGCTTCATTTAAACCAAAAGCCGCACCAACTACTAGTGGCTCTCTACCAGCACCAGAAATAGTTGGGTTTTTCATGTTTATTCCGGTAGCTGTTTTTACCGATGTTTTTTCGGCAGCAGCCAAATCATCTAAAGTGGCAACCGCTACTCTATCTCTTATTATTTTGGCTTTTTTCTCTTTTCTTATTATGGGTAAAACCTTTGCTGAAGCATCTTCAACAGCCATTAAGCCTTCTTCATGTTTTGCAACTAATTGGGCAATTATATAACCATTAGGTATATTGAATCGTTTTATATCTGCCTCATCTGTTTGGTCTTCAAAAGCCCAACGAACTACTGGTCTTTGGTTTCCTACTCCTGGTATAGATTCATCTAAAACTTTAATGCCATTTACAGGACGAACACTGTAGTTGTTCTCTTTTGCCAAAGCCTCAAAATCGGCTTTACCTGCTTTAATTTCAAAGTTTGATGCATCTCTAAAAATCTTATCACTAGTTGTTTCAGAAGGTTCAATAGTTCTAGCAATAGTACCTACTTGTACGGCTTTGCTTTTATTTTTTTGTCCTTCAATTTCTATAATATGAAACCCAAATATTGTTTTTACAACATCTAAATCACCTACTTTTCCTTCAAATTCAAAATCATTAAATTCTGGCACCATGGTATTGTATGGGTGCCAATCATAACGCCCTTCGTTTGATACACTACCTTGATCTGATGAAAAAGCGGTAACAAATTCTGAGAATTTAGAACGGTTTGATTTTAGTATGGCAAATAGACTATCGGCTGTTTTTTTTGCTTCGTCTTCGGTTTGTGTTACTTCTGGAGCGGCACTTTGTGCTCCTCTAAATGGTATTAAAATATGTCTTACTTTGGCCGAATCTGGAATTTGTTTTACAGCTATGAGTTTTGATACTTTAAAATAACCAGCGTCTTTGTAAGGACCGTAAACTTCGCCTTCTTTTAAATTAAAAATACTGTCTGCTACGCCTGTTGGTAAATTTGATTTAAAAGTAAAACGATTATCAAATTTTATGTCTGAACTAGCAATATAGTTTATATATTCTTTGTTGTCTTTAGCCTGTGAAAATGCAACAATGGTGTCTTTTCTACCTGTGTCATCAACTAGCCTACCGTTTATGTAAGTTTCTAGTTCGTTTTTTATTTTGTTTTCATCTTCTACAGAAGCTACCTCTTTAAATTCAACGAATCTAATATCTCTAGTGGCTTCTACTTCAAATTGCTTTTTATGGTCTTTAATATAACTTGAAATTTCAGATTTTGAAACCGTAACCGTACTATCTGGAATTGATGCGTATGGTATTTGTACATATTTAATATCTACTTTATGACTTTCTAATTTATGTTCTAATTCGCCTTCTAGTAAGGTTCCTGTTAAACCTGCTTTAACCAAATTAAAATAATTTTGTTGTAAGGCATTTGTAGCTACTTGTTTCTCATAAGTAACCCAACTTTCATAACCAGCAGCCGATGTTTCTTTTAAATTGGCAATATATTCGTTTAGTTTGTTTTCATCAAAAACGCCAGCTTCATTTAAAAACTCAGGACTTGTTGCCAAGGTTGTTTTTAATAAATCTCTCATTTGCTAAAGAAAATACAGAGGGCACTTTTACAGATTTAAAAATTTTAGATAAAATTAGTTCAAAAAACACTTTGGTAAAATTAAGAAATGGAGAGTTATATGCCTTTAAAGATCTTTCTAT
>JALRJA010000403.1 GCA_023255235.1 Flaviramulus sp. | reverse complement strand
CATCAATACCATTCATAATACCTTTATTATGAGTTACAGCTCTATAAGGTTCAACCTCTGCAATAGTAACAGCCTGTATAAACTTATTAGCAAAAGTTTTACCAGAATAAGCATCACCAGTTTCTACTAAATCATTTATATGACAACTCACTTCTGCACGAACCAAACAGTTGGGAACATAGTTTGATAAAATACTCATTATAATATTAATTTGTTTTTCGGTATTAGAAAACAAATCAAAAGATAAAGCTTCTGTTTTAAATGTTTTTGCAAATTGCTCTAAACAAGAGTTTATAAAATTGGCACCCATGGCATCTATAGTTTCAAACGAAGCATGGAGTTGGTAATAGTTTTTTAAGTTATTGGTTTTGTTGCGTAATTCAATATCTATAATACCACCACCACGTTTTTGCATATTGTTTGTAATGGCTTGTGTATCTTTAATTAGTTTAGGTTTTACAAAGTTGAAAAACCTATTAAGCTTTTCAAAATCACCATTATATATAAAATGTACTTGACCAACTTTTGTTGTAGAAATTACCTTGGTTTTAAAACCGCCTCTATCTAACCAAAATTTGGCAGCTTTGCTAGCTGCCGCAACTACCGAACTTTCTTCTATTGCCATAGGAATGGTGTATAGCTTATTGTTTATTAAAAAGTTTGGAGCTACTCCAAATGGCAAATAATAGTTTGTTATAGTATTTTCAATAAACTCATCATGAAGTTGTTGTAATTTTTGGTTTGTATTCCAATATTGTTTTAAAACACCTTTGGCAGCATCATTATTAGAGAAATAGGTATTAATAATCCAATCAATTTTTTTTGATTTAGATAGTTTGGAAAAACCAGAAATAGATTGACTCATAAGACGTATTTATACACTGCAAAGATACAATTCTTAGCATGAAAATTGAATATATTAAATGAAGGCATTAATATTTAAGTGTTAATGTTGAAGGTTTTTTGCATAATTTTTACTAAACTTGACATCATTTTATGAAAAAAACAGTTTTTTTATGAATTACCTAAAAATACCTTTTTGCTTAAGTCTTTTTTTAAGTACAATATTACTTGCTCAAACAAAACAAATTACGCTTGAAGATATTTGGAGCGATGGCACTTTTAGAACCGAACGAATGGATGTGCTGCACTCTATGGCAAATGGGCAACAATATTCTGTTTTAAATTTTGATAGAGTTGCCAAAATTACTTCTATAGATATTTATGACTATAAAACCTTAAAAAAGGTTAAAACGTTAGTGAGTTCTGAAAACCTAAGCGACATAACCTATTTTTCTAATTATGCTTTTAGCAGCGATGAAAAAAAGATTCTTTTAGCAACCAATGAAGTATCGGTATATCGACGGTCTTCTTTAGGAAACTATTATGTTTTTGATACAGAAAATGAATCAGTACATTTAATTTCTGAAGAAAAAATTCAAGAGCCAACGTTTTCGCCAGATGGCACTAAAGTTGCCTTTGCAAAAGACAATAATTTATATGTTAAAGATTTACATTCACATAAAACCACACAGATTACCTTTGATGGAAAAGTTAATGAAATTATAAATGGTATAACAGATTGGGTTTATGAAGAAGAATTTGCCTTTGTTAGAGCCTTTGATTGGAATACAGCGAGTAATAAAATTGCATTTATACGTTTTGATGAAACGAAGGTTCCAGAATTTTCAATGGATATTTATGGAACGCAACTTTACCAAACACAACAAGTTTTTAAATACCCCAAGGCAGGTGAAACAAATTCTATAGTTTCTCTACATGTATATAATTTTGATACCAATAAAACCGAAGAAATACAAGTAGATAAATCATACAACGATTTTTATATTCCTAGAATTCAATGGACTAAAAACCCCCATGTTTTAAGTGCTCAATACATGAATAGGCATCAAAACATATTAGATTTATGGATGATAAACCTACAAACCAATACCTCAAGGTTGGTGCTTACAGAACAAGACAAAGCCTATATAGATATTACAGATAATTTAACTTTTTTAAATGATAATAGCTTTATTTGGACAAGCGAAAAAGATGGGTATAACCATATTTATCATTATGACAAAAATGGCAGTTTGCTCAATCAAGTAACAAAAGGTAATTGGGAAGTAACCAATTATTATGGCTATGACGAAAAAAACAATACCATTTTTTATCAATCTGTAGAAAACGGATCTATTAATCGTGATGTTTATGCTATCAAATTAAATGGACGTGATAAAAAAAGACTTACCAAAAGCCAAGGAACCAATAGTGCTTCTTTTAGTGCAGACTATACCTATTTTATCAATACATTTTCTAGTGCAACAACCCCACCAGAATATACCCTAAATAATGCGTCTACAGGAAATATAATTACAAGTATAAAAGATAATGATGTACTAACTCAAAAACTA
>JALRJA010000387.1 GCA_023255235.1 Flaviramulus sp. | reverse complement strand
TATGTCGCTATCGTTAACTTCCTTTTTATTATCGGCAAATTCTAAAAAACTAGAATAAATATCATCTAGCTGAAGTTTTGTTAATTCATAACCAATATTTTTTGCTCTGTAAGCCAATGCTGCTCGCCCGCTTCTAGCAGTTAAAACAATTGCAGATTCTGTTACACCTACATCTTTAGGGTTTATAATTTCATAGGTTTCTCTATTTTTTATAACACCGTCTTGATGAATTCCAGAGCTATGAGCAAAAGCATTTGCACCTACAATAGCTTTATTTGGTTGAGTGTAAATGCCCATATTCTCAGATACTAATTGGCTAATACCATAGAGCATTTCGGTTTTAATTCTAGTATCTAGGTTTAAGTAAGGATGTTGTTTTAAAATCATTACAACTTCTTCTAGTGCGGTATTTCCAGCACGTTCTCCTATGCCGTTAATGGTGCATTCTATTTGGCGAGCACCGTTTAAAACACCTTCAATTGAGTTAGCAGTTGCCAAACCCAAATCGTTATGGCAATGGCATGATAGGGTAGCTTTATCAATACCGGTTACATGCTCTTTTAGGTATTTAATTTTTGCTCCATATTCGTTTGGTAAACAGTAACCAGTTGTATCTGGTATATTTAAAACTGTAGCACCTGCTTTAATAACCGCTTCACAAACTCTAGCCAAATAAGCATTATCTGTTCTACCGGCGTCTTCTGCATAAAATTCAACATCTTCAACAAAAGTTTTAGCATAGCTTACTGCTTTTACAGCACGCTCTATAATGGCTTCTCTATTAGATTTAAATTTATGTGTAATGTGTGAATCAGAGGTTCCAATACCTGTATGAATTCTAGCTGTTTTGGCATGTTTTAAAGCTTCAGCGGCAACTTTAATATCATTTTCTACAGAACGTGTTAAACCGCAAACAGTAGCATTTTTTACAATTTTTGAAATGGCTTCAACCGATTTAAAATCGCCAGGACTTGATACCGGAAAACCTGCTTCAATTATATCAACCCCTAAATTATCAAGCTGTTCTGCAATAATTATTTTCTGTTCTGTATTTAGCTTACAGCCAGGCACTTGCTCACCATCTCTTAGTGTTGTATCAAAAATTTTAACCCTATTATCAGACATTTATTAAAATATATTTTCTTTTTGTGTTACGAATGTATATTTTGGTTTCTTAAAATCAGAATTAATCGTAATTTTATTACGATGTTTAACTCTAAAATATTATTTTTAATAAACTGATAATCAATAGTTTAATATTGTTTTTATAACTATGACAAAAGAGCAAAAAGATAATTTGTTTGTGTTAGTAAAGTCGTTGTCTAAATCTGAAAAGAGACAATTTAAACTTTATGTAGGAAGATTAGGGGTTAATGAAGATTCTAAATTTCTCACACTTTTTAATATTCTTGATAAACTTTTAGTTTATGACGAGGCTGTTATTTTAAAAAAAGGAATAGTTAAAAAACAGCAACTATCAAACTTAAAAGCGCATTTGTATAAACAAATTTTAATTAGTTTACGATTAAATCCGTCTCATCAAAATATTAGAATTCAAATTAGAGAACAGCTAGATTTTGCTACTATTCTTTACCATAAAGGACTGTATAAACAAAGTTTAAAAATATTAGATAAAGCCAAAAGTTTAGCAATTGTAAATGAAGAAAAAAACATTGCTTATGAAATTGTTGAATTAGAAAAAGTTATAGAATCTCAATATATAACAAGAAGTTTAAGTAATAGGGCAGATGAGCTAACCATACAAGCCAAAGACCTTAGTTTACAAAATGTTTTGGCTAGTAAATTATCAAATTTATCACTTCAATTATATGGGTTATTTTTAAAAACAGGATACATAAGAAACAATGAAGAATATCAAATAATCACAAAATACTTTAATGATAGACTACCCAAATACGATATAAATAAACTTGGGTTTAGAGAAAAATTATGGCTATACAAATCATATTTGTGGTATAGTTTTTTAACCGTTGATTTTTTGTCATGCTATAAATACGCATCTAAATGGGTAGATTTATTCTATGAAAATAAGGATATGATTATTTTAAACCCCGTGTTTTTTTTAAGAGGAAATCATTATTTACTGGAAACCCTTTTTTATTTGAGAAAATACGAAAAATTTAAAGAAAGCTTACTTCAGTTAGAATCTATAACTAAAGAAAAATGGTTTCCTTTAGATGATAACAATGAAAGTTTGGCTTTTTTATATGTTTACAACAATAAATTCAACCTTCATTTTATGGAAGGTAGTTTTAAAAAAGGGCTTCCGCTTATAGATGAGGTTTTAGAGCGTTTAAAAAATCATAAAAACCGCATTGATGAACATCATGTTATGGTTTTTTACTATAAAATGGCTAGTATGTATTTTGGTGCAGGAGAGAACAAAAAATGCATTCAATATTTAGAGAAAATAATCAGTAATAAATCATTGCAAATGCGTGAAGATTTGCTTTGCTTTTCTAGAATTTTAAACTTGGTGGCACATTATGAAGCAGGATTAGATTATAATTTGGATGCTTTAATTAAAAGTACCTATAAATTTTTAATTAAAATGGAAGATTTATATGAAGTACAAAAAGAATTTATTAAATTTTTAAGAGGATTAGGCGATATTTACCCCAACGAAGTGAGGTATGAATTCATAAAACTTCATAAAAAATTAAAAAAATTTGAAAACGACCCATACCAAAGTCGTGCCTTTTTATATCTAGATATAATCTCGTGGCTAGATTCAAAAATTGAAAATAAACCTATTGATTTTGTAATACAACAAAAGTTTGAAAAGAGCCAAATTCATTAAAAATATCAAATTTTAAAAAATAATTTCATAAAAAAATTTGGATATTAACTTTTTATAAATGAATATTTGCACTCACAAAGTTCAAAAAACTTACTGAAATGTTATCAAGAAAGGCGGAGGGATTAGACCCTGTGAAGCCTTAGCAACCCTTTATTAATAAAGAAGGTGCTAAATTCTACTTAAACCCAGTGTTTTAGATAGATAACCAAAAAAATTACGTTCGGTAATTTTTAAAATTCTTTTTAACATTTTTCTATTAAGTACGCTTTTTTTAAAAAGTGCCTTTTGACTTTTTTTAATTAATTTATTTATAACTAGAAAAATGAGTACACAACAATTAGCAACAAACGCATTACACGCAGGACACGATTTTAAAGCAAACGGAGGCACCAGAGCTGTTCCTATTTATCAAACAACATCGTATGTTTTTAATAATTCTGATCATGCGGCAAATCTATTTTCACTTCAAGAATTAGGATTTATTTACACACGATTAAACAACCCAACAAACCAAATTCTTCAAGAACGTTTGGCAGCCATAGAAGGTGGCATTGGTGCAGTTGTATTTGCATCAGGAACTGCCGCCATTTCAACAGGTTTGTTAACCCTTTTAAAAGCAGGCGACCATATTGTCGCTTCTAGTAGTTTATATGGCGGAACCTATAATTTATTAAAAGTAACCCTACCAAGATTAGGTATAACAACCACTTTTGTAGATGCTGATAATCCTGAAAATTTTGCATCGGCAGTTAAAGATAACACACGTGCCTTTTTTGTAGAATCTCTTGGAAACCCTAAGCTTGATGTACTAGATATTGAAGCTATTTCAAAACATGCAAAAGCAGCAGGAGTTCCTTTTATTGTTGATAACACGGTTGCATCACCTGCGTTGTTAAACCCAATAAAACACGGAGCTAATATTGTAATTCATTCACTTACAAAATTTATTGGCGGACAAGGAAACTCGTTAGGCGGTGCTATTATAGATGCTGGAACTTTTAATTGGGCAAACGGAAAATTTCCTGAATTTACAGAACCCTCTGCAGGTTACCATGGGTTACAATATTATGAAACACTTGGTGCAGCATCCTATACTTTTAAATTAATATTAGAAGGCTTACGCGATTTTGGTGGTGCTTTAAGCCCTACAAACGCCTTCAATATTATTCAAGGATTAGAAACCTTACCTATTAGAATTAAGCAACATAGCCAAAATGCTTTAGCTATAGCAAAATGGTTGGAGGCTCAAGATGAAGTAGCTTGGGTAAATTATCCGGGGTTAGAAAGTAGTAAGTATAAAAAATTGTCTGATAAATACTTACCAAACGGACAAAGCGGTATTGTTACATTTGGTGCAAAAGGTGGTTTTCAAGCAGCAAAAGCCATAGCAGATAACACCAAATTATTTTCTTTATTGGCAAATATAGGAGACACAAAGTCTTTAATTATTCATCCTGCTAGTACAACGCATCAACAAT
>JALRJA010000302.1 GCA_023255235.1 Flaviramulus sp. | reverse complement strand
GAATACGCTCGGTTATTATGGTAGAGAGAGATACACAAAAAGGCATTATTATTGGTCATAAAGGCACTGCTTTAAAAAGAGTAGGAACAGAGGCTAGACATGATTTAGAAAAGTTTTTTGGAAAACAAATACATATCGAATTGTACGTAAAAGTAAATAAAAACTGGCGAACAAATCAAAACCAACTAAAGCGTTTTGGATACAATAATTAGAAAAAAACAAAGAGGTTTTTAATGCGTCTTGTATTTATGCTCTAAGACCTTGTGCATAAAATCATTTAGCATTTTCATTTCATTAACGCTAGAGGCTTTTCCAAAACGGCCTATAAAATATAAAGCAAACCAAATAAAAACCATTAAAACAGTAATACTTGCTTGCCATATAAAATCTTGTTCTAAAGACCAATTGGTATAAGTCCATATTCCAAAGGCAATAAACAATCCGGCTACAAGAAAATGAAGAAACATAAAAAGCGTCCAAACAGTTGGACTAGGGCCAAACAAGCCTCTAATTACACAAGAGTTATCATTTATTGAATTAATTTCAAGATGCAATTGCGGTGACCAAAATTTCTGTACTCCCTTAGGAAACCGTATAAAAACATGATCTTCAACTCTAGTTACAATAAACTCAGATTGCAGTGCTTTAGCATTCTTAAAGTCGTTTAAAATAAGGTCGTTAGATCGAGCTAATTCAATTTTAAAACGAGGGCGTAAAACAATATCATTACTAAGGGGCATAGTTGTTTAGTTTTGTTTCCTAAATTACTAATTTTTATTCACATAATAAATAATTTTAATCTTTAACAAAAAACACTACCACTACAACTAGATTTCCTATTTTTGCAAATATTTCAAATTAATACACACAGTAAGTAAGCCTAACGCTTATACCCTAATAAATATGAGTAATATTGTAGCTATAGTAGGAAGACCCAATGTTGGAAAATCAACATTTTTTAATCGCTTAATACAACGTAGAGAAGCTATTGTAGATGCAGTTAGTGGTGTTACAAGAGACCGTCATTATGGTAAAAGTGATTGGAATGGAAAAGAATTTTCAGTAATAGATACAGGCGGATATGTTTTAGGTAGTGATGATATTTTTGAAGCAGAAATTGATAAACAAGTTGAGTTAGCTATTGATGAAGCCGATGCTATTATTTTTATGGTAGATGTTGAGTGTGGTGTAACAGGAATGGATGAAGACGTAGCCAAACTACTTAGAAAAGTTAATAAACCAGTGTTTTTAGCTGTTAATAAAGTAGATAATGCAAAACGAACAGAAGATGCTGTTGAGTTTTATTCACTTGGTTTAGGAGATTATTATACCATAGCCAGCATAAATGGAAGCGGAACAGGTGAATTATTGGATGCTTTGGTAAAAGTATTACCAGATACTGCTGAAGCCACCCAAGATACCTTGCCACGTTTTGCTGTGGTAGGAAGACCAAATGCTGGAAAATCATCGTTTATTAATGCCTTAATAGGTGAGAATAGATATATTGTAACCGATATAGCTGGAACCACCCGAGATTCTATAGATACCAAATACAACCGTTTTGGTTTTGAGTTTAATTTAGTTGATACAGCAGGAATTAGAAGAAAATCTAAAGTAAAAGAAGATTTAGAGTTTTATTCAGTAATGAGAAGCGTTCGTGCTATTGAGCATTGCGATGTGTGTTTAATAGTTTTAGATGCCACCAGAGGTTTTGACGGGCAAGTGCAAAATATTTTTTGGTTGGCAGAACGCAACAGAAAGGGCATTGTTATTTTAGTTAATAAATGGGATTTAGTAGAGAAAGACCACAAGTCTGTTAAAGAATACGAAAAGGCTATTAGAAAACAAATGGAACCTTTTATAGATGTTCCAATTATTTTTATTTCAACTCTTACTAAGCAGCGTATATACAAAGCTATTGAAACAGCTGTTGACGTTTATCAAAACCGAACTAAAAAGATAAAAACAAGCAAACTTAATGAAATTTTACTCCCAATAATAGAAAACTACCCACCACCTGCTTATAAAGCAAAATATGTTAAAATAAAGTATATCATGCAGTTGCCAACGCCTCAGCCACAATTTGCATTTTTCTGTAATTTGCCACAATATGTAAAAGACCCGTATAAACGCTTTTTAGAAAATAAGCTTCGTGAGCACTTTAACTTTACAGGTGTACCAGTAAGTGTTTATATGCGTAAAAAATAATTACGATTTATGATTTACGATTTATGATTTACGAATTATGATTTACGATTTATGAATTACGATTTATGAATTACGATTTATGAATTACGATTTATGAATTACGATTTATGAATTACGAA
>JALRJA010000259.1 GCA_023255235.1 Flaviramulus sp. | reverse complement strand
TGTTAACAATATTTGTGTTTTAATTTTCATTAAATTTGGTTACATACAATGGATTCTTAATCCTCAAACATTATATGCAAAAAATACTAAAAAAATTTGAAGAAACTGCACCAGAAATCATCTTTGAATGGAAAGATAAAGAGCTAGAAGCAGAAGGTTGGGTAGTTATTAACTCACTAAGAGGAGGTGCTGCAGGTGGCGGTACTAGAATGAGAAAAGGGTTAGATAAACAAGAGGTGATATCGCTTGCCAAAACAATGGAAGTTAAATTTACCATTTCTGGACCCGCAATTGGTGGAGCAAAATCAGGAATTAATTTTGATCCTTCTAACCCCAAAAAAGACGAAGTTTTAAAAAGATGGTACAAAGCAGTAATGCCGCTTTTAAAAAGTTATTATGGTACAGGAGGTGATTTAAACGTTGATGAAATTGATGATGTAATTCCTATTACTGAAAGTTATGGTCTTTGGCATCCGCAGGAAGGAATTGTAAACGGCTTTTTTCACCCTAATGAAGCCCAAAAAGTACATAAAATAGGGCAATTACGGCTTGGTGTTTCTAAAGTAGTAGAAGATAAAGAGTTCACACCAGATGTAAACCAAAAATATACAGTTTCAGATCTCATAACAGGTTATGGTGTAGCAGAATCTATAAAGCACTATTACCAATTATGGCAAAACAAACTCAAAGGAAAACGAGCTATTATACAAGGTTGGGGTAATGTAGGTGCAGCAGCAGGCTACTATCTAGCTAAAGCAGGTGTAAAAATTGTGGGTATAATAGACACTAACGGTGTGGTAATAAATAACAATGGGTTTACACTTGATGAGATTATTGCTTTCTATGTAAATGGGTTAAAATCACCAAATACCATTTCTTTTGATAAAGGGAATAGAATAATTTGGAATACCAAAACAGACATTTTTGTGCCATGTGCAAGATCGCGAATTGTAAATGTAACTCAACTAGAAAAGCTAGTAAAAAACGGGCTTGAACTCATTTCATGCGGTGCTAATGTTCCTTTTGCTGATAAAGAAATATTTTTTGGTAAAACATTAGCCTATGCAGATAATAATGTTGCTGTTATACCAGATTTTATAGCCAATTGCGGAATGGCAAGAGTTTTTGCTTTTCTAATGAATGGTGTAGCCGAAATTACAGATGAAGCCATCTTTAATGATACATCTAATACCATTTTTAACGCATTAAAAAAAATAAAGGATAATTACGAAGACACTAAAAATATTACAAAAAAAGCATTAGAAATATCGATAAAAGAGTTGATTAATTAGTTACAAGACAAAAGAAGCTTTGCAGCATTTAATATCACTTAAAATGAGTTACCATAACGTCTAATTAAAATAATTATAAAAATGCCAATATATCACACATTAGGAAAAATACCTCACAAGAGACATACCGTATTTAAAAATAGTAACGGCGGTCATTATTACGAACAGTTATTTGGAACCATTGGCTTTGATGGCATGTCTTCATTGTTATACCATGTTCACAGACCAACTATGGTAAAAAAAGTTCTGTCATCATACTCTGTAGCACCCAAAATTGTGGTTGATAAAAATATGCTTTCAATGTGTTTAGGAGGCTTTAGTATTAAACCAGAAACCGATTTTCTTAAAAGCAGAAAACCCATTCTTGTAAATCAAGATTGCCAAATAGAACTTGCAGCACCAAAAAAATCTATGACAGATTATTTTTATAAAAATACAGATTGCGATGAGTTAATTTTTATTCACAAAGGAAAAGGAGCAATTAAATCATTTTTTGGAACATTACAATTTTCTCCCGGCGATTATATTTTAATTCCAAGAGGCATTATTTACCAAATTAATTTTAATACAGAAGACAATCGCTTATTTATTGTAGCATCCTACAGACCTATTTATACCCCAAAAAGATATAGAAATTGGTTTGGACAATTGTTAGAACATTCGCCGTTTTGCGAGCGCGATATTCGCAAGCCAGAAAATCTTGAAACGCATGATGAAAAAGGAGACTTTATAATAAAAGTAAGAAAACAAGAAATGATTCATGAATATGTATATGCGTCTCACCCTTTTGATGTAGTAGGTTGGGATGGGTATAACTACCCGTATGCTTTTTCTATTCATGATTTTGAACCTTTAACAGGTAGAGTGCACCAACCACCTCCAGTTCATCAAACATTTGAAACAGATGCTTTTGTAGTTTGTTCATTCTGCCCAAGGTTATATGACTATCACCCACAAGCTATTCCTGCTCCATACAGTCATAGTAATATAGATGCCGATGAGGTTTTATATTACGTTGACGGCGATTTTATGAGCAGAAATAATATTGAAGCGGGTTATGTTACCTTACACCCTGCGGGTATTCCTCATGGGCCACACCCTGGTGCTATGGAAAGAAGTATTGGGCAAAAACAAACCGAAGAATTGGCTGTAATGGTAGATACTTTTAAACCATTACAAATTACCGAGCACGCATTAAATATAGAAATACCAGGATATCTTACCTCTTGGTTAGAATAATTAAACTGTAAACAGATGAAACCTACTGAAACAAAAAAAATATTTGAAAATGCCCAAGACTTTCTTCCAATAAATGGCACAGATTATATTGAACTTTATGTTGGAAATGCCAAACAAGCTGCACACTATTATATGTCGGCTTTTGGTTTTCAGTCTGTTGCCTATTCTGGTTTAGAAACTGGCAACAAAGAACAAGTATCTTATGTCCTAGAACAAGATAAAATAAGGCTGGTACTAACATCTCCTCTTGTAAAAAACGGCTTAATTAATGAGCACATTAATAATCATGGCGATGGCGTTAAAGTAATTGCTTTATGGGTAGATGATGCAACAAAAGCATGGGAAGAAACAACCAAAAGAGGTGCTAAATCATACTTCTCTCCTGAAAAGCATGAAGACGAAAATGGCTTTGTAATTAAATCTGGAATACATACTTATGGAGACACAGTGCATATTTTTATTGAAAGACATGCGTATAAAGGCGCTTTTTTACCAGGATATAAACCCTTTGCTAGTGATTATGCACCGGCACCAATTGGGTTAACTTATGTAGATCACATGGTAGGAAATGTAGAATGGGGAAAAATGAATACATGGAGTGAATTTTATGCAAAAGTAATGGGGTTTACGCAAATAGTATCTTTTGATGATAAAGATATTTCTACTGAATATACGGCGTTAATGAGCAAAGTAATGAGCAACGGTAATGGTAGAATTAAATTTCCAATAAACGAACCTGCCAAAGGAAGAAAAAAATCGCAAATTGAAGAATACATCAATTTCTACAACGGTGCCGGAGTACAACATATAGCAGTTGCTACAGATAATATTATTGAAACCGTTTCGGCATTAAAATCAAGAGGAGTTGACTTTTTATATGTTCCCGATAGCTATTACGATACTGTTTTAGACAGAGTAGGAAAAATTGATGAAGACTTAAAACCCCTTAAAGACCTTAATATACTAATTGATAGAGATGATGAAGGGTATCTTCTACAAATTTTTACAAAACCCGTAGTAAGCAGACCAACTTTATTCTTTGAAATAATACAAAGAAAAGGAGCTCGTTCTTTTGGAAAAGGCAACTTTAAAGCTTTGTTTGAGTCTATTGAAAGAGAACAAAAAGAAAGAGGCACCCTTTAAAACCATAAGGCAGTAAAAACAAAATACTAAAACCATGACCATAAACCCAAAAGAAACCGAAACAGCCGTATTTCACCAATACTTACTCTCTAGTGTTTCTCCTAGACCTATTGCCCTTGCCAGCACTATAGACTCTAATGGTCATGTAAATTTAAGTCCTTTTAGCTTTTTTAATTGCTTTAGTATAAACCCTCCTATATTGGTTTTTTCACCCTCTAGAAGAGTAAGAGATAATACCACGAAGCATACTTTAGAGAATATTTTAGAAACCAAAGAAGTAGTCATTCATATAGTTAATTTTTCAATGGCAGAGCAAATGTCTCTTAGCAGTGTCGAATTTGAAAAAGGAGTTAATGAATTTATCAAAGCAGGATTTACAGAAACCAAATCAACAAAAGTATTACCTCCAAGAATTGCAGAAGCACCTATTTCATTTGAGTGTCGTGTAAACGAGGTAATTTCTTTTGGTAAAAAAGCAGGAGCGGGTAATCTTATTATTTGCGAAGTGTTATTAGCTCATTTTAAAGATGAAATATTAGACGAAAAGAAAATGATTTCACCTCAAAAGTTAGATGCCATAGCAAGAATGGGAGCAAATTGGTATTGCCGTGCAAATAATGAAAGCCTTTTTGAATTACCTAAACCAGGCTCTAAAATGGCTATTGGGTTTGACAAGCTTCCTTCTTCAATTTTAAAAAGTGATATACTAACAGGCAACAATTTAGCACGTTTAGCTTCAGTTGAAAAAATGCCTCCAATAACCAAGAAAACCTACAGTACCATTTACAAACAAATGGTAGAGTTACATGAAAATTCTAATGCTAATAAAGAAGCATTTATAACTACTGTACATAACAAAATAAAGGTATTTATAGATGCAAATAATATTCAGCAGGCATGGAAACTAGTAATTGTAGCAGACGATTTTATAAACACCTTGCCATGAAAACAAAATCACAAGCGTATCAAAAATATACCAAACAAGACCATGAAGTTTGGAAATTGCTATTTGACAGACAAATTAAAAATCTAAGCGATAAAGCATGCAATGAATATCTTGAATGTATGAACATATTAAAGGATGTTCTTCATGCAAATAGCATAGTAGATTTTAAGAAATTAGATAACAAATTTAAAACAATTACAGGGTGGTCTATAAAAGTGGTAGATGGACTCATACCACGAGATGAATTCTTTGAACTATTAAGTCAAAAACAATTCCCTTCTTCAACATGGCTTAGAAAAAAAACCCAGTTAGATTACCTTGAAGAACCCGATATGTTTCATGATATCTTTGGTCATGTACCACAATTGGCAAACAAAGATTACAGCAACTTCATGAAAAAATTTGGCGAAATGGGTTATAAAAACAGACATGATGAACAGTATGTTATTAGGCTTCAAAGGCTCTATTGGTACACCATAGAATTTGGATTGCTTAATGATATGGGAAAGCACAAAATTTATGGAGCAGGTATTATATCATCATTTAAAGAAACAAACCATGTTTTTGATAAAGATATCATTGTAAAACCCTATGATATTAACCAAATTATGGATACAGATTTTATTATCAGCACCATTCAATCTCATTATTTTGAAATAGAATCTTACAAACAGTTATACGAATCCTTAGCTGAGATTCAATAATGTTAAAAAAAAAGAGAATCGTTTGAAGAAAGCTTCAAACGATTCTCTTTTAAAAAGTATATCTCAACCAGTTTTAGCTAAAAAAGGGTTTATTATTTAGCTTCGGCGTAAAGCCTTTCAACTGTATTCCAGTTTATTACATTAAAAAAAGCATTGATATAATCAGGGCGGCGGTTTTGATAGTTTAAGTAATAAGCATGTTCCCAAACATCTATACCTAAAATAGGCGTGCCACCACAACCAATT
>JALRJA010000228.1 GCA_023255235.1 Flaviramulus sp. | reverse complement strand
GTAATAAATAAACAAATATACTAGTGCTAATCATACCCGTTGGAAAAACCAACACGTTGTTATTCTTTGAAAACCATACCGATAGAAACCCAAAAATTACAGCTACTATTTCTAAAATAATATCGGGTGTGTCATAACCAGCATATTGCCCAAATAGACTATCAAAAATGAGGTTCATAGTCGTGCCTATCAGGTTTTACAATTTTCATATATAACAACCCATTTTCTATAAGACTAAATGCCTCTTTTATTTCAGTTGAAAGCACTTGCATAACTTGGTCATAATCACCATAAACTTCTGTGCTTAAAGGGTTTTCTATAATTTTTAAGTGAGATGCTCTTAACTTTTTTATAAAATGAATAATTGCAGGTTCGTAGTTGTCTTGCAAAGGAGTTAAGGTTAATTCTACCGATATATTCATAAATACTTTTTTATAAAAATTATGATTCTTGTTTTATAACTAAAAAATGGTAATTCTAACCCATTACATAAGCACAAGTAAAGTTTTCAAATTCAAAAAAATGAGAATGAAAACGATGTTTTTCATTCTTGTAATCAACCCAAGCAACCGTTTCATTATGGTTAATTTCAAAAGGAATAACCAAAAAACACGTTTTAAAACTCAAACCAGAAATAGCAAAAAGTTTGTATAAAGACTCTTTAATACACCAAATAACTGTGAGTTTTTTTATGTAATCTAATTGGTTCTTATTTAAATAGGCAAACTCATAATCTATAAATTTACGAGCAATAATGGTAATTTTATTACGCTGTTTTTCAATATCAATACCAACATCACGAGTACTAATAATAACCGCCGAAAAGTTAAATGAATGTGAAATAGAAATATGTTTTCCATCCTTTAAATAAGGCTTTCCGTTGTCGCCATAAAACAAATCAGAATCGCTATAGCCAAAGGTAGCCAATAAGTGCCTTACGCTTAAAAACCCCAATTGGTGTATTTTGCTTTTCATACCCAAAACACGCTCTAAACTTTCTTTTGTTAATTCCGTTTTATGAAATAAATAATCATAAGACTCATTAATCTGCCATATTTTAACAGTAGTTTGTGAATTTGGAGTAATAGTTTTATACAGTGGCATTTACTATTTTAAAAGTTATTCATTACCTTTGCAAAGTGCAAAATACTTTATTTTTTTAAAAGTAACGAAAGTAAGTATTTTAAGCAGTAAATACAACCAAGTATAGTTTAAAAAAAGAAAAATTGATATGATTACAAAAACAATTCCTTACGTAGCCAACAAAGTTAAAGATATGTCACTTGCGGCTTGGGGTAGAAAAGAAATAGAATTAGCCGAAGCAGAAATGCCAGGGCTTATGAGTTTGCGTGACGAATACAAAAACACCAAACCCTTACAAGGAGCACGTATAGCGGGTTGTTTACACATGACAATTCAAACAGCCGTTTTAATAGAAACCTTACAAGCTTTAGGTGCAGAAGTTACATGGAGTTCATGTAACATTTTCTCAACACAAGATCAAGCCGCCGCTGCCATTGCCGCAGCAGGAACAGCAGTTTACGCATGGAAAAATATGACCGAAGAAGAATTTGATTGGTGTATTGAACAAACACTTTTCTTTGGCGAAGAAAGACAACCATTAAACATGATTCTTGATGATGGCGGTGATTTAACCAACATGGTTTTAGACCGTTACCCA
>JALRJA010000187.1 GCA_023255235.1 Flaviramulus sp. | reverse complement strand
TAATACTACCTACTTGTGTAGAAAAAACGCTTTGGTCTTGTGATTCTTTTGAGCTTCTAGCCAATATGTCATAATCTATTTGATTATTTGAATTGGGTTTATACTTAGTGCTAAATTTAAGCATTCCTAAATCACTACGTTGTGCGGTATTGCTTTCTTTTAGTTCATCTCTTGAAGAATCATTTAAAAACTGAATGTCTCTATTTTCTTGTAAATGTATTCTACTGTTAGAAAAAATAGCAAAGCCACTTAAATCTAATGTTTTCTTTGGAGAATAGCTATAATTTACAGCTCCAAATTTGGTATTTATATCTTTAGCTCTGTTATTTTGAAGAGTTAAAAACCCAAGGTTATTTCCGCCTAAATTTATGTCTGTTCCACTGCTTCGGCTTGGGTTTCTAAAACCACCTGTAAAATTAAAATAATCTCTACGTGAAAATGCTATTTCACCAACGTTGTTTAAATCTCCTATAAAATTTATACTATATTCAGGACTGTAATAAAACAACTTGGGTTGTGCTAAATAGAGTGTGTTATTTTCTGAATCACCCAAACCGCCTGTTATATTACCAAACCAAAAATTCTTTTTACCTTGTTTTAGTTTTATATTAATAGCAATATTATCTTGATTGTTGGTTACACCGCTTAACTGCCCAATTTCGGCATAATTTTTAAGTACCTCAACTTTATCAACGGCATTTGCTGGAATATTTTGTGTTGCTAGCTTAGAATCTCCGTCAAAAAAGTCTTTACCTTCTACCATCACTTTCCCAACGGTTTTGCCTTCAACTTGTATTTCGCCTTCATCATTTAATTCTACTCCTGGTAGTTTGGCAAGCACGTCGCCTAGTTTTCGTTCTGTTCCTGATGTAAAAGAGTCTGCATTATAAACAATAGTATCGCCTTTTATAGTTACTGGCATTTCATAAATTAGTTCTACTTCATCTAAGGTATTATCAAAATACAAAACAAAATCTTTTGTAATATCTACATCGGTGGTTTTAAGTGTTTCTTGAGCGGTTTTCATCCCAATATAACTAACCTGTATTTGATAATTTGCGTTTTTTTCTAATAAAAGTTTATATTCTCCATCAGCATTTGTAATGCCATAGGAATCTAATTTTTTGGTTTCTTGGTTAATGGCAATAATATTTGCTAACTCAAGTGGTGTGCCAATACTATCTTTAACAACACCTACTATTTTTACTTGTGCAAATGCTGAACTGCTTACTAAAAATAGTGCTAAAATATATAGTTTATTCACAAATTTAACTTTAGTTTATAATAATTTTAGTGTTATCTTCTACCTCTATGGAAACGACTACCTCTATACATTTGTCTCATTTCTTCCATTTTTTCCTTTACAACCAAATCATATGCTTGTTGCGATATGTCTTTACCTTTTGATGGTACTTCAATAACTTTCTTTTCTTTTGGGTTTAATATAATTTTTGTGCATAAAATAGTTGTTCTATCTGCGTTTACTTCTAATATTAAACCTGGCAAACCCCAGTACATATCTGGACCTTGGTTTATGGGTATTTGCGGTGTGTACCAAGCTGTAACAAGAACTTCTTTAGGTAAATCTTCCGCTTCTTTATTTGTGTTATTTGTTGAGTCTTTTACCTTTTCGTTATTTGGTCTTCTTCTAAAACTACTAAAATCAAACCCTTCTGCTTTTTTAATTGCTGTTGCTTTAAAACAGGTGTATTGACCAATAATTTTTGTTTCTGTTCCCAATTTCCAATCTAGTTTTTGTAAACTATCATTTATTAAAAATTGCTTACCCATAAATTCTTGCTCTTTTAAAATTTGTTGGGTTTTTACGTTTTTATATTGCTCGCCACCATTAATGTTCATCATACTAAATCGCATACCACTTCCTTGCCCAGGTGTTTCTAATCTGGCTTCTTCTTTGTATAAAGATTCTAATTGGTTAAAGGTTAAAATAAAGGTTTTTTCAAGTCTGCTTTTCATGCGTTCAGCAATTTGCTTTTTTCTTTCTTCACTTAATTCTCTTCCTCCAAAGTTGCTGAGGTCTATTGTTGTTTTTGTTTGATAGTAAGCTTTTCCTTGAAAATCATTTTGTGCTAGTATAGCACTAGAGGTTGTAAGAAAAAAAAGCCTTATTGCTAGTTTTATTGTATGAACTTTCATGTAATAGTATGTTTATAGTTTAATTAAACCGTAAAGTTTAACTTAGACTGCAAACATACTATTAAGTTTAATGTCTTTAGTGAAAAATAATTTAAAAACTACCCGCCTATTCTAATTATAGTTCGTTCTCCATCGCTATCGCCTCTTCTAGATTTAAATTGCTCCATCATTTCTTTAGATTTTTCTTCCATTATTGTCATATACTCATCTTGCGTTACTACTTTTCCTTTTTCTGGTTCAACAATTTCAATAGTTTCGGTTGGGTTTATAACAATTTTGCTACAAACTAGAGTCATGTCGCCGTCATTAACTTCTAATATAAGACCTGGTAGCCCATGAAAATCTTCTGGACCTGTACTTACAGGTATTTGTGGTGTGTACCAAACCGTAGTAGTTCTTTGGCTTGTTTGGTCTTCAAATGTACCTTGGCTCGTGATGGTTTGCATAGTGTATTCATCTGTATAAGTAGCTTTAAAGCACGTGTAATTACCTATGTTTTTTGTTTCGTTTTCAAGTATCCACTTTCTATTTACTAGAGTGTCTTTAATTAAAAATGGTTTTCCAAAGATTTCGGTTTTATTAGAAAATCTATTTTCTTTAATATTTTTATATAAAATATCTAAACCTTGAGCTACCATAATATTTATTCCACCTTGCGAAGGGTTTGGTGCATCTAGCTTTTCTTCTTGTTTATATATTGATTCATGCTTGTTAAAAGTGAGTTTGTATTCTTGCTGAAATTGCTTTTTTAGTTGCTCCTGAATTTGTTTTTGCATATCAGAATTTACATTTTCATCACCTACATTAACATCAAATTTTCTATGAGATTTGTATGTGGCAACCCCTTGAAAGTCTTGTGATATTGCATTACTAATTGTGAGTAAAAAAAAGAAACATACATAATTAATTTTCATTTGTAGAGAGTTTTATTTGTTAGTATTTGTTTTTAAAATAGTTGTTACTGTTCGATTTCTTAATTGATGGGTACAAAGATGCAAACTAAAATGAATTTTTAAAGTTAACTAGTGTTAACGTGTGTTATCTAATTAGTTTTTAACTGTTTTAAGGTTTACTTTTGAAGTATGAACGATTCAAAATACAGATATACATTATACCTTATTGTGTTTGTAATTATATGCACTATTGCCATACAAGTGTATTGGAATTACAAGAATTATATCTTTAACAAACAACAATTAGTTAAAGATGTTCAAATAAGTTTAGATAAAGCTGTTGATGATTATTATGCAGAATTAGCCGAAAAAACAACTCAAGGTTTTGTGTTTCAAGAACATTTTGAAGATTCTGTATCAAATAATAAGCACTTTTTTGAAAAACTATCAAAATCTATTAAAAAACAAAAAAAATTAGATACTGTAAAATCCTTTAGCATTCAAAAGTTAGAAGTTTTTAAAAGTGGCGAAAAAGACTCTCTTTTACATAACAACGCTACCGATAAATGGATTTCATTGCACAACTCTAATAACATACTAAAAGTTAGTAAACAAGATAGTGTGTATTTGCATGATATAAAACAACTAACTTCTAAAGTTATCATATCACTTAATAACAACTCATTAAATATTAGGCAAATAGATAGTTTACTTAAAGCAGATTTAAACCGAAAAAAAATAGCTATTGATTATTTTTTAGACTACAAAAAAACAAAACTTCCAGAAACATTTACAAACAAACCAAAAGATTCGGTTATTGATAAAAAAATTACATTTTTAAGTACTACATCACAATCCTTTTTTTTACCAAAAAATAGTATGCTTAGTATTTATTTTAAAAATATTAATTCT
>JALRJA010000182.1 GCA_023255235.1 Flaviramulus sp. | reverse complement strand
AGATTAACCCTACATGTAAATCATATTAAAAACTTTAGCCAACTACCCATTCCTTTTTTTTTGTATGGCTACCAATATTGAAACCGGAGAACCTGTTATATTAGATAAAGGTAATTTAGCTCAATCTATTATGGCTAGTGGGGCACTACCATCGCTATTTCAACCTGTAATTATTAATAACCGTGTTTTAATAGATGGCGGTGTGGTAAATAATTACCCTATTGATGAATTGCGAGAAAAGGGCATAGATTTTGTAATTGGTATTGATGTTCAAGACGGCTTAGCAACTCGTGAAGAATTAACATCGGCTCCAGAGGTATTAATACAAATTAATAATTTTAGAACTATCAACAACATGAAAACAAAAGTTGATAAAACAGATATTTACATTAAACCAAACATAAAAGACTTTAATGTTATTTCGTTTAATAAAGGAAATAACATTATTAAAGCAGGAAAAGTTGCTACATTATCTAAAATAGATAAATTAAAAGAATTGGTATCTCATGAGTATCAAACGCATTACAGCTTTAAACCTAAAGTTATTGATAGTTTAACCATAAAAAACATCTCTGTAAACGGTATTGAAAAATACACAAGAGCTTATGTTGTTGGGAAGCTTAAATTAAAGAGCAACAAAAAAATAAGTTATGAAACATTTTCAAAAGGCATCAATAACTTAGTTGCAACAAACAATTTTGATATGGTTAACTACCAATTAAAAAAAACCAAAGGCAATGAAACGTATGATTTTGTAACAACGCTAAAAGAATCACGAGTTAATACATATTTAAAGTTGGGTGCTCATTATGATGATTTGTATAAAAGTGCTGCATTAATAAATTTAACCAAAAAACACCTTTTATTAAAAAATGATGTTGCATCACTAGATTTTATTTTGGGAGACAATGTTAGATATAATTTTGAATATTTAATAGATAAAGGTTTTTATTGGAGTATAGGATTACGCTCTAGGTTTAATACATTCAGTAAAAGTGTAAACGCACATTTACTATTAAGTGAAGCCGAAATAAATACTATTGGCGTAAACAAAATAAATGCAGAAATACAAGACCAAACCAATGAATTTTATTTGCAAACCCTTTTTAGAAAAGATTTTGCATTAAGCATAGGTTTAGAGCATAAACGTTTAGAAATTAAATCAGAAACTATTTCAACCACAAACCCCAATGAAGATTTTGTTTTTGAAAACACAGACTATGTAAGCCTGTTTGCCAACTTGAAATTAGACACTTACGACAATAAGTATTTTCCCAAAAAAGGACTATTTTTTAATGGTGATTTACACATGTATTTGTATGCGTCAAATTTTAATCAAGAATTTGAAAATTTTTCTATAGCAAAAGCAGATTTAGGGTATGCTTTTAGTACAAGTAATAAATTAGCATTCAATTTTCAAGCTAGTGGTGGCTTTAAAATAGGTGATAACGCAACCAAAACACTTGATTTTGCTTTAGGCGGTTATGGAAATAATTTAATAAACAATTTTGTGCCATTTTTGGGCTATGACTTTATTTCACTCACAGGCAATAGCTATGTAAAAGCAGCTGTATTAGGAGATTATCAAATATATAAAAACCACCACTTTACTGCCGAATTAAATTGGGCAAATATTGATGATAATATTTTTGAAACAGGCGAGTGGTTTACACTACCCGACTACCGAGGCTATGCTCTAGGCTATGCCATAAACACCTTTTTAGGACCTATACAAGCCAAGTTTAGTTATTCGCCAGAGCAAAAAACCAGTTTTTGGTTTTTTAATGTAGGGTTTTGGTTTTAAATTTAAACCTTAAAAATTTATGTCATATTAAACAAAGTTCAATAAAAAACATTAATTACTATAAGAAGTAATTCTAAACCTACATATGAAAAAAATACTAATTTTATTATTGGCACTAGCAACAATTCAAACCATGCACACTCAACAAGAATCGGCATTTACTCATGGCGAATGGTTTAAATTTAGAATGAGTTATAGTGGGTTTTTAAAAGCAGGTAACGCCACACTCACAGTTAAAGATGAAAAACTTGATGACAAACAGGTTTATCATGTAGTTGGTAAAGGATGGACCACAGGCATGATAAAATGGTTTTTTAAAGTGAACGATAGATATGAAAGTTACTTTGATAAAAAAACAATCAAACCCTATAAATTTATAAGAAATATAGATGAAGGCGGTCATACAAAGGATATAGAAATCACTTTTGATCACAACAACAACAAAGCCTTTGTTTTTGATAAAAAGCACAACACCAATAAAGTTTTTGAAACCCAACCCAACATTCAAGATATGGTATCAACCTATTATTACCTTCGTAACAACATAGATGTTAAAAAGTTGAAAAAAGGCGATGAAATACGCACCAATATGTTTTTTGATGAAGAAAACTATGGGTTTAAGTTACAATATTTAGGAGAAGAAGTTATTGACACTGAATTTGGAAAAGTAGAAGCATTAATATTTAGACCCTATGTGATGGCAGGGCGGGTTTTTAAAGAAGAAGAAAGTTTAACCTTATGGGTGTCAAAAGACAAAAATAAAGTACCTTTGCGCATTAAAGCAGATTTAGCTGTAGGCTCACTAAGAGCAGACCTTGAAGCCTTTAAAGGCTTAAAACATCCGTTTAAAATAATTGTTAAAAATTAAATAATAATGAACCCCAAACTAGCTGAACAAATTAAAGAAAAATACCAAGCACTAAACCAAGACCCACAAATACACTTTGAGGGGTTGTTACACAGTAAACCCATTAATTATTGGGATTATATTCAAGTAGATGCTCTACTAAACCTTCAAGTACAACGCACGGTTTTTCCAGATGAAAAAGTATTTATACTATATCATCAAATTTCTGAACTCTTGTTCAATATGATTCTTAGTGAAATTGATCAAGTAGCAAAAACCCGTAATATAACTACCAAATTGTTTACAGACAAAATAATGCGTATAAGCCGCTATTTTGACGTTCTTACATCATCATTTAGCATTATGAAAGATGGTATGGATGTAGAACAATACAACAAATTTAGAAACACATTAACACCAGCAAGTGGGTTTCAAAGTGCCCAATACCGTAAAATAGAATTTGCCTCAACAGAGCTTATTAACCTAATAGATAACCGATTTAGAGAAACAATAAACAGAAACTCATCTTATGAACATGCTTTTGAGCACTTGTATTGGCAAGCCGCAGGAAAAGATTACAGCACCGGAAAAAAATCATATACTTTAAGTGCTTTTGAAGATAAGTATAAAGATGAATTTATTAGATTTACAAAGTTTTATCAAAATAATAACCTGTGGTCTAAATTTAAAGGCTTACCAAAAAGCGATCAAAATAACCAAGAGTTAATAAACGCTATGCGTCATTATGATTATACCGTTAATATTAAATGGGTTATAGCACATTACAACACAGCCAATCATTATTTAAACATTAGTGGTAAAACAGCAGAAGCAACAGGAGGCAGTGAATGGGTAAAATACATGCATCCTAAATATCAAAAAAGAATATTTTTTCCAGATTTATGGACAAACGAAGAAATACAAACATGGGGAACAAATGTATAGTACTACTATGTATTATATTTGGTTTTATAGCCTGTAATAATAGCAAAAACAACAATGAAGAAGATTTTACAAATACTGACATACCAGAAGAAGTTTTTGAATTTGGGTTTAATTTAAACAACTATCTAGTTAAAAGAGACACCATAAAAAAAGGAGATTCATTTGGTGTTATTTTAGAACGAAACAAAATAGGATACCCTAAAATATTTCATATAGCTGAAAAAGCAAAAGACACCTTCGATATAAGAAAACTACAATTAGGAAAACCATACACCTTACTTTGCTCAAAAGATTCTTTACAAACACCCAAATGTTTTATTTACCAACCCAATTTAGAAGAATATGTAGTTATTAGTTTTCACGACTCTATTTATGCCTACACAAGCAGAAAACCAATAAAATATGTTGAAAAAACCCTAACAGGAGTTATCTCAAGTAGTATTTCTGAAACACTAGATCAAAAAGGCATAAGCCAAGTGTTAACTTATAAATTGGCAGACGAAATTTATGCTTGGACTATAGATTTTAGACGTCTTCAAAAAGGTGATAGATTTAAAGTAATATATACCGATAAATACATTGATGATACCATTTATGCCGGAATTCACCAAGTAAAAGCCGCCTATTTTGAGCATAATAACGAACCTTTTTACGCCTTTAGATTCAAAACCGATTCTGTAAAAGGACTTGTTGATTATTTTAACGAAGAAGCCAAAAACTTAAGACGCGCCTTTTTAAAAGCACCTGTTAAATTTAAACGCATTTCCTCTAGGTATAATTTAAAAAGACGAATTGCCCTATACGGATTTCAAGTACGCCCTCACAAAGGCACCGATTTTGCAGCAGATATAGGAACACCAATAATGGCAACAGCAAACGGCACTGTTACCAAATCAGCCTATGCAGGAGGTAACGGTAATTATGTGAAAATTCGTCATAATGCTACTTATGAAACACAATACCTACACATGAAAAAACGCAATGTTAAAGTAGGGCAGTTTGTTAAACAAGGCGATGTTATTGGTTGGGTAGGCATGACAGGAAACACAGCCGGACCGCATGTGTGTTATCGCTTTTGGGTAAACGGAAAACAGGTTGACCCGTTTAAACAAAAACTCCCCGAAGCCAAGCCCATTTCAGATTCTCTTAAAACACAATATTTAGATTTTATAAAACCTATTAAGTATCAACTAGACGCTATTTTATTTAAACCACCAAAAACTGAAAACAAACCAAAACTAACTGTAATAAAACAAGCAAATTCATAATATGTCATTACCAAAAATAAACCCTATAAATACCAATTCTTGGAATCAATTAGAAAAGCATTTTGACAACATAAAAAACAGTCACATGAAAGAATTGTTTGCTTTAGATAAACAAAGAGCAAATAAATTCACCATCAAATGGGACGATTTTTATATTGATTTTTCAAAAAACAGAATAACCGAAGATACCTTTAAATACTTACTAGAATTAGCCAATGAAGTAAAATTAGAAGAAGCTATAAAAAGTCAATTTTCAGGAGAAATTATCAATAAAACCGAAGGCAGAGCCGTTTTACACACAGCCTTACGTGCTCCTCAAAATGCCACTTTTAAAGTAAACGGTGTTAACGTAATGCCCGAAATTTATGAGGTAAAAAACAAAATAAAAACAATAACCAATAATATTGTAAATGGTCATAGAAAAGGGTTTACCAATAAGGCTTTTACCGATGTTGTCAATATTGGAATAGGAGGCTCAGATTTAGGACCTGCCATGGTAGTAGATGCGCTACAATACTATAAAAACCATTTAAAAACACATTTTGTTAGCAATGTTGATGGCGATCATGTTAATGAAATTATTAAAAAACTTAACCCAGAAACAACACTATTTGTTATAGTTTCTAAAACCTTTACAACTCAAGAAACCCTTTCTAACGCAAATACAATTAAAGCGTGGTTTTTAAACTCTAATGCTACACAAAAAGACATCGCCAAACACTTTGTGGCTGTTTCAACCAATATTGAAAAAGTTAAAAACTTTGGGATTGATGAAACTAATATTTTTCCTATGTGGGATTGGGTTGGCGGTCGTTTTTCACTTTGGAGTGCCGTAGGTTTAACCATAAGTTTGGCAATAGGTTATACCAATTTTGACGCCCTTTTAAAAGGAGCTAATAAAATGGACAACCATTTTAAAACACAAGAACTCCAAAATAATATACCAGTGGTTTTAGCCCTTATAAGTGTGTGGTATAACAACTTTTTTAAAGCCGAAACCGAAGCTATTATTCCGTATTCTCAATACCTTAATCAATTAGCAACCTATTTACAACAAGGTATTATGGAAAGCAATGGCAAAAGTGTAGATAGAAACGGAAACCCTATAAATTATCAAACAGGAACTATAATTTGGGGAGAACCAGGAACAAACTCACAACACGCCTTTTTTCAATTAATACACCAAGGAACCAAATTGATTCCTGCCGATTTTATTGGGTTTGTAAAATCACTACACGGTAACCAAGACCATCAAAACAAACTCACATCCAACTTTTTAGCTCAAACAGAAGCTTTGTTAAACGGAAAGACAACAGACGAGGTTATTGCTGAAGGCACATCAAAAGATAATATCCCTTATAAAGTATTTAAAGGAAACCAACCAACCAATACTATTTTTATAGATAAATTAACACCCGAAAGTTTAGGAAAACTTATTGCCATGTACGAACACAAAATATTTGTTCAAGGTATAATTTGGAATATTTACAGCTATGACCAATTTGGTGTAGAATTAGGAAAGCAATTAGCAACAAAAATTTTACAAGAAATAGACCAAAAAACAAATATTGAGCATGACTCATCTACCCAAAATTTGTTAAATCACTATAAAAAAGGGTATAAATGAAGTAGCAAAAATACCTTATAAACATCAAAAAAAACAAGATTCGGTATCTTTCAAACTACCGAATCTTTTTTTGTTAATACAAATGTTAAAAAAATTAACATTTGATTAATATATACTCTAATATAATATGTACATTTGCCCCAACTAATTTCAAAATTAACAACTAATTCTATTTAATAATTATGAGAAATTTTTTTCAGATTTTATTCTCTGTTGTAGCGTTATTATTTACAACAGCATTAATGGCTCAAACAACAACATCTTCCATTAACGGACAAGTAACCGATGCAAATGGTGAGCCTTTACCTGGTGCTAATATATTAGCAGTACATACACCATCTGGTACTAAATATGGTGTAGCTACAGATTTTGACGGATACTATCGTATCTCTAACATGAGAACTGGTGGACCCTATGCAATTACCATTTCTTATATAGGTTACAAAGAATATACAGATAGTGCTGTATATTTATCTCTTGGTGAGTCAAAAAAAATAAGTGTAAACCTATCTGAAGACGCAAATGTTCTTGATGAAGTACTTATAACTGTTGGATCTGATGATATTTTTGATTCAGGAAAAAACGGTGCAGACACTAAAATTTCTAGAAGACAAGTAAATACATTACCTTCTATTTCAAGAAATATTGCCGATTTTGCCAGATTAACACCACAAGCCAAAATAACTGGCGATGATGTTATTTCCATTGCAGGGCAAAATAACCGTTACAATACAATCTTTATTGATGGAGCAGTAAATAACGATGTTTTTGGTTTAGCAGGTAGTGGTACCAATGGAGGTCAAACGGGAGTAAGTCCAATATCCTTAGATGCTATTGAAACCTTTCAGGTAAATGTTGCTCCTTTTGACGTTAGACAATCTGGTTTTGCAGGCGGAAGTAT
>JALRJA010000365.1 GCA_023255235.1 Flaviramulus sp. | reverse complement strand
CATCTCCTGATACATCTGAAATTTCCCAAGACTCTCCAATACTAGTATCTGTATAATCTTTATTGAGATGAGATTGTAGTTTATTTCCACCCCATAATCGGTATTTATAAATAGGTTGAAATTTTATAGGATATAATTTTTCTGGCATTATACTTGTAAAAATAGTGTTGTTAATTAGAATGGCAAATATAACTATTTCATCTATTTTTAAGTTGTGTTAGTTGAAACATATCATTTGGCCTAATCAACCCATTTTCATAAACCATTTATTATTAATGCTTTACTTAAGGAATATTTAAATATTTATGCGTTTGAAGTGAAATTTTCCATTTAGGATTTTTCATTACATAATCTACAATATCTGGAATAACTTTATCTCTTTTACTCCACTCTGGCTGTAAATATAAAATACAGTTTTTATTTACCTTTGATGCTTGCTCTTCGGCAAACCTAAAATCATCATTGTTGTAAATAATTACTTTTAACTCATTGGCTTTTTTATAAATCTCTTGTGTAGGTTGTTTTATTTTTTTAGGCGATAAGCAAATCCAATCCCAAATACCTGTTAATTTATAAGCTCCAGAAGTTTCAATATGCACTTGCAACCCCGCTGCTTTAAGCTGTGTGGTTAATGGAGTCATATTCCAAGTTAAGGGCTCGCCACCTGTAACCACAATAGTATCACTATATGTTTTTGCGTTTTTAACAATTTTAGAAGTTTCTGTAGGAGGATGTAAATTAGCATTCCAACTTTCTTTAACATCACACCAGTGGCAACCAACATCGCAACCACCAATACGAACAAAATAAGCTGCAGTACCTTTGTGAAAACCTTCACCTTGTATAGTATAAAACGCCTCCATTAAAGGCAACATCTCACCACTTTTAACCAATACCTGTAACGCTTTATTCATAGTTTGCAAAGATACAAGTCAATCATACAAAAGCATATTTTTTTCTTCTTTATTTTTCCTGTATTTTTATACAAAATATAAGGCATGAGTACAAAAGATACTTTTTTTAAATACATTACCGAAGGCAATACAACAAAAGGTGATTATATTCCTATTGGAGCTGCCATGTTAGAGGGCGAAACTATTACAAACGCACATGTAAAAATACCTCTAAAAACATTAAATAGACATGGGCTTATAGCAGGTGCAACCGGTACAGGAAAAACAAAATCACTACAAGTTTTAGCCGAAAATTTAAGTGATAAAGGTATTCCTGTTTTACTTATGGATATTAAAGGAGATTTAAGTGGCTTAGCTCAACCTAGCCCTGGCCACCCTAAAATTACAGAACGTCATGAAAAAATAGGCTTACCTTTTGAAACCAAAGGCTTTCCTGTTGAAATATTAACCTTATCTGAACAAGATGGCGTTAGGTTAAGAGCTACTGTGAGTGAATTTGGCCCTGTTTTATTATCTAGAATTTTAGATTTATCTGAAACACAATCTGGGGTGGTAGCTGTAATTTTTCAGTATTGTGATGATAACAAATTACCGCTTTTAGATTTAAAAGATTTTAAAAAAATATTACAATATGCTACTAACGAAGGGAAAAATGAGTTTGATGATGCCTACGGCAGAATATCAACATCATCTACAGGAGCTATTTTGCGTAAAGTTATTGAATTAGAACAACAAGGTGCCGATTTATTTTTTGGAGAAACCTCATTTGATGTACAAGACTTATTAAGAATTAATGATGAAGGTCGTGGGTATATTAATATTATACGATTAACAGATATTCAAGATAGACCTAAGTTGTTTTAACATTTATGCTAAGCCTATTGGCAGAAATTTATGCAACATTTCCAGAGCAAGGTGATGCCGATAGACCTGAACTTGTTATGTTTATTGACGAGGCTCATTTAATCTTTAATGAAGCTTCTAAAGCACTTTTAAATCAAATAGAAAGCATTGTAAAACTCATAAGAAGTAAAGGTGTTGGGTTATATTTTGTTACCCAAAGCCCTACCGATGTTCCTGAAGCTGTTTTAGGGCAATTGGGTTTAAAAATTCAACATGCTTTAAGAGCATTTACCGCAAAAGATAGACAAGCTATCAAACTTACCGCACAAAATTATCCAGATTCTCAATACTATGATACAGTGCAAGTTTTAACATCGTTGGGTATTGGAGAAGCTTTGGTATCTGCTTTAGATGAAAAAGGCCGCCCTACACCATTGGCAGCTACCATGATGCGTGCTCCTATGAGTAGAATGGATGTTTTAACCAATGACGAATTAAGTGAGCTTCTTTCAAAATCTAAAATGGTAAAAAAATATAATGAAACTATTGACAGAGAAAGTGCCTATGAACTTCTAAACGACAAAATAGAAAAAGCCGAAGCCAAAGCTGCTCAAGAAAAAGCAACGTCAAAAGAAAAAACAAGCACTTCTACAAGACGAAGTACTGCTATGAATCCTGTTGTTAAAGTACTGACTAGTGCTACCTTTATTCGTAGTGTGTTTGGTATTTTAAGCAAGGTAATAAAGAAGTAACTTATTGCCTTATAGTCGTGTTTTGTTAAAAAACTTGAAGCAACATATAAATTAATAAAATGCAAAATAAATTTGCAAAAAACATATTTCATACATGAAAAAATCATTTTTAAAAGTCCTTTCTATAGTTATAGTAATCTTATTTGTAGCTTGTAAAAAAAAACAAAACCCTTTTGAAATTGGAAAGCAACACATTGGCTTTTTAACAGATTCAACCCAAATAAAAGACCTAAAAACCATTTTTGCATCAGATTCTATTGCCCAATTTATTAGCGGCGATGCATTTGCTGGAAACCAAAATAGTATAGAAGTATTTGAAAAAGGCGGTGCCAAATTACTTGTGTTAACACCTAAACAAGAGCTAGACTCTACAGCTGTTATTAAAAGTGTTCAAATTATAGATTCGCGTTATAAAACATCTAAAAATATTTCAACATTAAGCACTTTTAAAGATATTACATCAGCCTATAAAATATCTAAAATCAATAATTTAATAAACTCTATTTTAATTACTGTAAGTGAATTAAACGCTAGTTTTGCTATTGATAAAAAAGAGCTTCCTTCAAACCTTAGGTTTGATATGAGTTTAAAAATTGAAGCAACCCACATACCCGACAATGCCAAAATAAAGTACTTTTTTATAAACTGGAACCGTTAAACTTGTATTAAATGAATCCATTCTTAGCAAAGATTTTAGTTGATATTGCCCGTAAAAAAATAAAGGCAAAGCAAGAAGGTAATCAACCTATTAGCATAAAACAAATTGTTCCTTTGGTAAGAAATTTTCAAGTTGAAATAACACATGCCTTAAAAGAATATTTTTTTATAATTATAGGGGTTTTTTCAGCTGGTTTTGGGTTAAAAGGCTTTTTATTACCCAATAATTTTATTGATGGTGGTGCAACAGGTATCTCTCTTTTACTTGAACACGTTACTTCGGTAAAATTAGGTATTCTATTAGTGTTGGTTAACCTACCTTTTTTAGTTTTGGCTTCAAAAACTATAAGTAAAAAATTTGCTGTAAAAAGCATTATTGCCATAACGTTTTTGGCTTTTGTGGTGCATTTTATAGAGTATCCCATTATTACTCAAGACAAATTATTAATTGCTGTTTTTGGTGGCTTTTTTTTAGGCTTAGGCATAGGCATGTCAATGCGTGGTGGTAGTGTTATTGACGGCACCGAAGTTTTAGCCATTTTTTTAAGCAGAAAATTATCATTAACCATTGGCGATGTTTTACTACTTATTAATATCATCATTTTTTCAGTTGGTGCCTATGTTTTATCTATTGAAACCGCCTTATATGCCATTTTAACTTATTTGGCAGCAGGAAAAACAGTAGATTTTGTTGTTGATGGTGTTGAAGAGTATGTTGGTATTACCATAATTTCTGAAAAACATGAAGACTTAAGAATTATGCTAACCGAAAAATTAAGACGAGCATGCACCATTTATGCCGGAAAAGGTGGTTATGGCAAACACGGAAAAACCTATGATAAAGATATTATTTATACCGTTGTAACCCGACTTGAAATTGCTAAACTAGAAACAGAAATTGATAAAATAGATAGAAATGCCTTTATTATTATGGGAATTGTGAAAGATTTAAAAGGGGGTATGATTAAGAAAAAACCCATGAAATAACCATTTGTTTTTTGATGATAACCACGTGTAAATGAAAAAAAAATATAGCATACAAAAAAACCCATTTGAGATTCCTACCACTGATGGTAAAATAATAAAAGAACATTTTGGTTTAGCAAGCGATAAAAATTCCCAAATAAGTATTGCTCACATGAAAGCTCCTGCTGGCTGGAGTGAGCCATTTCAAACACCAGAATTTGATGAGTTTACATTTATAATTAAAGGTAAAAAACAATTTATTATTGAAAACGATATTGTAATTTTGAAAGCTGGAGAATCTATAAAAATAAATAAAAACACACGGGTACAATACTCCAACCCTTTTGATAGTGAGTGTGAATATATAGCCATTTGCACACCTGCTTTTTCAATAGATATGGTAAATAGAGAACACTAATATGAAGCCAATTTTACTAAAATCTATTGGGAAATTTTTAAATTTAGTTAGCCTTTTTTCACCAAAATTATCTGGTAAAATGGCTATTAAATTATTTTCTACACCCCAAAAAGGGAAACTAAAAAACCAAGAGCCTACGCTTATTAAAGAATCTAAAAAACGCATTATTAAATATGACACTATTTCAATAATGACCTATCAATGGGAAGGTGAAAACGATACTGTTTTACTGGCACATGGTTGGGAAAGTAATTCATACCGATGGAAACATTTAATAACGTTTTTAAAGGATTTAAACTATAATGTTATTGCACTTGATGCTCCAGCACATGGAAATTCTAGCGGACAAGTATTTAATGCCTTGCTATTTTCAGAATGCATTCATGTGGTAGCCAAAACTTACCAACCAAAAACCATTATAGGGCATTCGGTTGGTGGTATGGCATCGGTTTTTTGCCAGTATAAATATCAATTACCTTGTGTTAAAAAAATGATTTTATTAGGTGCACCATCAAACTTTGTTGGTGTTTTTGATAGGTATTCAAAAATGATGCAATACAACACGGTTGTTATAAATGCTATGAATAACTATGTATTAGAAAAGTTTAATCATTTACCAGAGTATTTTTCAGCAGCAAAATTTTCAGAAGAAATTCATTCAAAAGGGCTTATTATTCATGATAAAGAAGATAGTATTATTCCTTACAGCGATGCCTTAGATTATAAAAAACACTTTTCAAATGCTAAGCTTATTTCTACAACAGGTTTGGGTCATGGGCTTAAATCTGAAAAAATATATAATTCTATTTTAGAATTTTTAAACGCTTAAGTTTATTGTATTTTTGAATTATGACACACGAGTTAAAACGCATTAATAAATTTTTAAGTGAGGTTGGCTATTGTTCGCGCAGAGAAGCCGATAAACTTATTGCCGAAGGACGCGTAACCATTAACGGCCTTATACCAGAAATGGGTACTAAAATATCTCTAAATGATGTTGTAGCTGTAGATGGGCAAACTATAAAAAACATAACAGAATCATTTGTTTATTTGGCGTTTAACAAACCTATTGGTATTGTGTGCACAACAGATACTCAAGTTGAAAAAGACAATATTATAGATTTTATAAACTACCCTAAACGCATTTTTCCTATTGGTAGATTAGATAAACCAAGCGAAGGTTTAATTCTTTTAACAGACGATGGCGATATTGTAAATAAAATTCTTCGTGCTAGTAACAATCATGAAAAAGAATATATTGTAACGGTAAACAAACCCATATCTCAAACTTTTGTTGAACACATGACAAGAGGTGTTTATTTAGAAGACCTAAAAAAACAAACTAAATCATGTTATGTAGAAAAGTTGAGTACTTATACATTTAAAATTATTTTAACACAAGGTTTAAACAGGCAAATTAGGCGTATGTGCAATTATTTAAACTATGAGGTACAAACCTTAAAACGTGTAAGAATTATGAATATAAAACTTGATATGCCAGTTGGAAAATATCGCGAATTAACGCCAGAAGAATTTATTGAATTGAATACTCTTTTAAAGAATTCAACAAAAACATATAAAGCACATAAGCAGCATAAAAAACCCCATTAAACTTAGCTACAATGACTATTTATTGCAAAACTACAAGTGGGTTTAGGCAGCTTTTTTTCTTTTAAAAATGTAGAAAGGAAAATAAATTAATAAAAAGTAAGGCATTATAATAAGTTTAGATACTATAATGTATGAAGGCCATTCGCCAAAATAATCTAATATGGAGGCAGATTGTGGTTTTTTATTTAAGTAAAAATAATTGGCGTTTAAAATATAATTTGTTGCTACCATTAAGATAATATACAATTGTAAAGCAAAAAACGATTTAAAAACACTTTTAAACTTTGGTTGCATTTTAAAAACAAAGGTGGCGTAAAATATAATTATTAATAGCCCTAAATGTACTACCCAATATCTAAAGTAATCAAAACTAGGAAATCCTAGTGGCGCATCGGGTGTTATAACACCTTGCAAAGTTCCGGCTATAATCCAAAAAACTAAAATTTCATACATCCAATACTTTTTAAAATAGGTAAACACAGGAATTACCAAGCCCATTAAACTGCACAAGTATAAAGGTAAATCTGTTTTAAGCTTATAGCTTCCTAAACTTATTTTATGAAGGTGAAAAACTAGAACGGTTAAACTAATACAGCAAGCAAAAAAATGGAGTACTCTTTCTTGTTGAAGTTTATTTAATTTACGTTTGGCATAAGGTATAAACCAAGTACAAAATAAAACGGCTATTAGTATGGGAAAAAGGTGTTGAGAAGTTCCTATTTGAACTCTTTCTAATAAAAAAAAAGCATTATAAATTAAAAAACTCATAATGCAATGTAGTTAATTCTTAGATAATAATTATTATAAATGTCTTTTTCTGGCTAGTAATGTGTTTTTAAGCAACATGGCAATAGTCATAGGACCAACGCCACCAGGAACAGGTGTCATATAACTTGCTTTTTGGCTAACACTCTCAAAGTGTACATCGCCAGCAAGCCTGTATCCTTTTTTCTTGGTAGCATCAGGAACACGGGTAATTCCAACGTCTATAATAACAACATCTTCTTTAACCATATCACCAGTTAAAAACTCTGATATACCAATTGCAGCAACAATAATATCGGCTTTTTTGGTAATTTCAATTAAATTTTTAGATCGACTATGCACCACTGTTACGGTAGCGTCACCTGCTTGGCGTTTTTGGCTCATTAAAATACTTATTGGCCTGCCAACAATATGGCTTCTACCCATTACCACCACATTTTTACCAGAGGTTTCTATTTGGTATCTTTCAAGTAACTCAATGATACCAAAAGGTGTTGCTGGCAAAAAAGTAGGTAAATCTAAAGTCATTTTACCAACATTTGTAGGGTGAAACCCATCTACATCTTTGTCTGGATCTATAGCCAATAAAACTTTCTGTTCATCAATTTGTTTAGGTAATGGCAATTGCACTATAAAGCCATCAATATCGTTATTGGTGTTTAATTCATGAATTTTTTCAAGTAATTCTGCTTCCGATGTATATTCGGGTAATTCTATAAGAGTTGATTTAAAGCCAATTTGTTGACACGCTTTTACTTTAGCATTAACGTAAGTCATACTGGCACCATCAGATCCAACAAGAACAGCCGCTAAATGAGGCACTTTTTTACCTTTAGAAATTATTGATTTTACGTGTTCTGCTATTTCTTCTTTTATTTCATTACTTGTTTTTTTACCGTCTAAAATTGTCATTATTTGGTTATTTGGTTAGTGCTTATGGTTGTGGTAAAATTAGCGCATACCTTGCATCATCTGTAGCATCTTTTTGCCTCCTCCGCCTTGCATCATTTTCATCATTTTACTCATTTGGTTAAACTGTTTTAAAAGCTGATTTACTTGTTGCACTGAAGTACCCGACCCTTTGCCTATTCTAATTTTTCTACTTGAATTAATTAAAGATGGGTTGCTTCGTTCTTTTGGTGTCATAGAATGAATAATGGCTTCAATACCTTTAAAGGCATCATCATCAGTATCAACATCTTTTAACATTTTTCCTGCTCCAGGAATCATACCCATAAGGTCTTTCATATTACCCATTTTCTTAATTTGCTGAATCTGTTTTAAGAAATCATCAAACCCAAACTGATTTTTAGCAATTTTCTTTTGAATTTTACGAGCTTCTTCTTCATCAAATTGTTCTTGAGCACGTTCTACCAATGATACAACATCACCCATTCCTAAAATGCGGTCTGCCATACGTGCTGGGTAGAATACATCTATGGCTTCCATTTTCTCGCCTGTACCAATAAACTTAATAGGTTTATTAACTACAGATTTTATAGAAATGGCGGCTCCACCTCGCGTATCGCCATCTAGCTTAGTAAGTATAACACCATTAAAATTCAAGACATCATTAAATGCTTTTGCTGTATTAACAGCGTCTTGCCCAGTCATAGAGTCTACAACAAACAAGGTTTCTTGAGGCTGTATGGCTTTATGAATGTTAGATATTTCGGTCATCATGGTTTCATCTACCGCCAATCTACCTGCCGTATCTATTATAACAACGTTGTATCCATTAGCTTTTGCATAGGCTACACCAGCCTTAGAAATAGCAACCGGATTGGGGTTATCTCTATCACTAAAAACTTCAACACCTATTTGGTCTCCAACTACATGTAATTGGTCTATGGCAGCTGGTCTATATACATCACAAGCAACTAATAGTGGTTTTTTTGCTTTTTTATTTTTAAGATAATTGGCAAGTTTTCCTGAAAAAGTGGTTTTTCCCGAACCCTGCAAACCAGACATTAAAATAACACTAGGGTTACCAGATAGGTTAATACCTTCTGCATCGCCACCCATTAATTGTGTTAACTCATCTTTTACAATCTTAACCATTAATTGACCTGGCTGTAAGGTTGTAAGAACATGTTGTCCGAGTGCTTTGTCTTTTACTTTGGTAGTAAATTCTTTAGCTATTTTAAAGTTAACATCGGCATCAAGTAAGGCACGACGCACCTCTTTTAAAGTTTCGGCTACATTTACTTCTGTAATGCTTCCGTGACCTTTTAGTAAGTGTAAAGCTTTATCTAATTTATCACTTAAATTATTAAACATAGTTTGAATTGAAATTTAAAGAAATGCAAAGTTAATGATTTGATATATATTAATAAAGTTAGAATACACAAAGTGAAAAAAAATACCTGAAAAGGCTAATTTGAATATTTTAATTAAAACCTCAACTGACTACTTTAAAGTATTAAAATAACTGTTTTTTTATAAAATTACTTGTAATACATACCGTTTCATATTAAAACTTAATTTCTTGATTTAAAAATACCTGTTTTTCAACAATCAATATAACTTTTTTATAAATTAGTCAAAATATTATGTAAATGGCATCATTAAATCCGCTTAGTTCTGTTTTGGATTTAAGAAAGGCAAAGCATCTATTAAGACGTGCAACTTTCAATTATACCAAAGAACAGTTAAATACATTTGTAGGTATGACTGCAAGTGCTGCTGTAAACAGCCTAATTACTTCTACAAACAACATTCTTTCTGAACCCTATGACCCATTACCGGCTTCAAACCCAGATGGCTTTTGGACAGCGTCTTCTGAGCTACCTAACACATTCACTGGGCAAGGTAGAAAGCGAGCGTTAGTATCTACTTGGTGGTGGTATAATGCTATGCATCAAACTAGTTTAAAGCATAAATTATCTTTCTTTTTACATACCTGCTTTACTGTTGGAAAAGATTCTGGAGTTGGTGCCGCTACCTATTTCTTTGACCATCTGAAATTATTAGATTTTTACGCTTTAGGCAACATCAAATCTTTAGCAAAAAAAATCACTTTAGACAACGGAATGCTTGATTACCTTGATAATACACAAAATAACAAAAACAATCCCAATGAAAACTATGCTCGCGAATACCTTGAGTTGTTTACCATTTTAAAAGGAGAACAAATTGGAGAAGGTAACTATACCAATTACACAGAAGACGACATACAACAAGCCGCCAAAGTGTTTTCTGGATTTAAAAAAAGAAATGACAGAAGTGATATTGACCCAGATACAACTATTCCAATGGGTTATATAAATATTAATCAACATAACACTAATGACAAAACCTTTAGCAGTGCTTTTGGAAACCAAGTTATTAGTGGTAAAAACACCCAAGCTGGAGCTTTTGAAGAACTTGATGATTTTGTAGAAATGATTTTTGCACAACCAGAAACCGCAAAAGCATATTGTAGAAGATTGTATCGTTTTTTTGTGAAAAGCCAATGGAATGAAGAAGTTGAAACCGATATTATAACACCTCTTGCACAACTTCTTTTAGATAATAATTATGATATTTTGCCTGTTATTACCACTTTACTCTCAAGTGAGCATTTTTATGATGCCGATGATACTGATGCTACAGATAATATTATTGGTAGCATTATAAAAAGTCCTTTACAACTGGTATCAGAGGTTTGCTCAATGTTTGAGTTAAATTTTCCAAATCCGCATTCAAATACTTTAAACTTCTATTTGCAGTTTATACACAATACCTATTTAAAGGCTGCCGGAATGGAACTTTTTAACCCCGACTCTGTTGCCGGTTATCCTGCCTATTATCAAGAACCTGGTTTTGATAGAAATTGGTTTTCTTCAAACACGCTTATTGGTAGATATAAATTAATTGAAAGCCTAATTGCAGGAAGAAATACTATTACAAATAGAACTATTAATACGAAAATTGATACGGTTTCTTTTGTAAAAAATAAAATTGAAAATGCTTCAAATGTAAATTTATTAATTTCAGAAATTGCTAATTTACTTTACCCTGAAAGTATTGATACAGACAGAATAAACTATTTTAAAAGTTATTTAGTTGATGATGGATTTCCAGACTACTATTGGTCTGGTGCATGGTCTCAATACCTTACAGATAGTGATGACTCTGTAGTAAGACCACGATTAAATGCCTTAATAATAGCCATGGTTAATGCCGCCGAATTTCAACTAATGTAATTAAAAAGTTATGAAAAGAAGACAATTTATAAAATTATCATCGGCTGTTTCAGCAGTTGCATTAACACCTTTTGAATTACAAGCTGCATTAAAATCGTTTTTGCCTTTTGCTAATTGCCCAGATATTTCAAATAGAAAATTAGTGCTCATTAATTTAGCAGGTGCTAATGATGGTTTAAATACTATTATTCCATTAAACCAGTATGATACTTACAGCAACTTAAGACCCACTATTAAAGTACCCGAAACTGGCATTAATAAATATATAACACTAGATGGGGCTTTACCAGACAATCAACAGGTAGGGTTAAACCCGGCATTAGTTGGTTTTAAGTCTTTATATGATGAAGGTATCTTTAGGATAATGCAATCTGTTGGTTATCCTTCTCAAAATAAAAGTCATTTTAAGTCAACCGATTTATATTTAACAGGTAATGACGGTAATAGTGCTTTAAATGGTGTAGATACAGGTTGGATGGGTCGTTTTATGGAATTATTTTATTCTGATTTAATTATTGAAAGTTTTCCTTTAGCTATAGAAATAGGCTCTAATAAAACCTCTTTAGGCTTTCATGCTGAAGATGCCCACGGACTATCATTAAATATAACTGGACAAGACCCAGCAGGATTTTACTCGGTAATAAATGGTTTGGGTGGTATGCCGCCATTAAATATTCCTAATTCTGATTATGGTGAACAACTAGAATTTATAAAAAACACAGATGCATTATCAAATACATATGCTGCAGCTATATCAACAGCATTTAATAGTGGGCAAAATGATGTGAGTTATCCAGATACCGATTTATCAAACCAATTGAAAACAGTTGCCAGATTAATAAGCGGCGATTTAAAATCTAAAGTCTATATGGTTCGTATTTCTGGTTTTGATACTCACAACGCTCAAGTTCAGGCATCTGGTGATATTTTTGGAAAACACCATGCGTTATTACAAGAATTATCGGAAGCTATAAAATACTTTATGGATGACATTAAAAGTCAGAATTTAGACGACGATATTGTTGGTTTAACTTTTTCAGAATTTGGAAGAAAAGCACGAGAAAATGGCAGTCTTGGAACAGACCACGGAGAAATTGCTCCTATGTTTGTTTTTGGCAAACCTGTTGCGGGTGGTATTTCTGGCACTAACCCCAATTTAGCAGAAGCCATAGATTCAAACAACTATCAAATTCAAACTGTTCAGTATGACTACAGGCAAACTTTTGCAACTTTATTACAAGATTTTTTAGGTGCCAATAACAGCGTTATTGATGCCACCTTTTTCAATCATTCTTTAAATGATAGTTTTACAAACCTAAAAGTAGGCGAGCTAATTAAAGATTCATTTTCTGTTGCTACAAATTGTATAAACCTAACAAATGAAGAAATTACTGAAGGAAAAAACAAATGGTTTATACACCCAAACCCTTTTAAAAACCTGGTGAGTTTAACTTGTTTAAAAGAAGACTCTGATAGTGTTTCATATAAGTTATTTAATTCATCGGGCATTATGCTTCTTGATAAAACCGAAGCCGTTACAAATGGTCAATTAGATTTGTGTTTGAAAAATTTAGCCAGCGCTTTATATGTATTTCAAATAGATGTAAACGGCAAAAAGGAATTACACAAAGTAATTAAACTATAAGGTTGAAGTAATTTACTTTTAAAAACTACATTCTTTCTGGCACTTGAATACCCAACAAAGCAAAACTGTTTTTTATAGTATTGGCAACCATGTTTGAGAGTTGAACTCTAAATATTTTTTCATCACTATTTTCAGCACCTAAAATAGATACATTTTGGTAAAATGAATTAAATTCTTTTACCAAATCAAAGGTATAATTGGCCACTAAAGCTGGGCTAAAACTAGTTGCTGCATTTTGAATTACTTCTGGAAAAAGTTGTATGTGTTTTAATAACTCTCTTTCTTTATTATGTAAAGCTACTTTAACAGGTTTTTGCATATCCACTTTAGTAAAATCAGCTTTTCTTAAAATAGATTGAATTCTAGCGTAGGTATATTGAATAAATGGTCCTGTATTACCTTGAAAATCTATAGATTCTTTAGGGTTAAATAAAATTCGTTTTTTAGGGTCAACTTTTAAAATATAATATTTTAAAGCTCCTAAACCTATCATTTTATAAAGTTCTTTTTTCTCCTTGTCTGTATAGCCTTCTAATTTACCTAATTCTTCTGATATTTCTTGAGCTGTGTCTGCCATATCTTGCATTAAATCATCTGCATCTACAACTGTTCCTTCTCTACTCTTCATTTTTCCGCTAGGTAAATCTACCATGCCATAACTTAAATGGTATAGGTTTTTAGCCCAATCAAAACCTAGTTTTTTAAGTATTAAAAATAGTACTTGAAAATGATAATCTTGTTCATTCCCTACGGTATAAACCATACCGCCAACATCTGGAAAATCTTTAATACGCTGTATGGCTGTACCTATATCTTGGGTCATGTAAACCGCAGTACCATCTGCACGCTGTACTATTTTTTTGTCAAACCCATTGTCGGTTAAATCACACCAAATAGAGCCATCTGTTTCTATAGTAAATACTCCTAATTTTAATCCTTGTTCAACAAATTCTTTACCTAATAAATAGGTGTCGCTTTCATAGTAAAGTGCATCAAAATTAACGCCTAAATTTTTATAGGTTTCGTTAAATCCTTCATATACCCAAGCATTCATGGTTTTCCATAGTGAAACAACCTCAACATTACCTGCTTCCCATTCTTGAAGCATTTTTTGGGCTTCTAATAAAATAGGTGCTTTCTTTTTTGCTTCTTCTTCTGTTTTTCCTAAAGCTATTAAACTCGCTACTTCTTTTTTATAGGCTTTATCAAACTTTACATAATAATTACCAACCAGCTTGTCGCCTTTTAAACCAGTACTTTTAGGGGTTTCGTTGTTTCCAAAGCGTTTCCAAGCTAGCATGCTCTTACAAATATGAATCCCTCTATCGTTAATAATTTGGGTTTTGTAAACTTTTTTTCCTGATGCTTTTAAAATTTCTGAAACACTATAGCCTAAAAGATTGTTTCTTATATGCCCCAAATGCAACGGCTTGTTTGTGTTGGGAGAAGAATACTCAACCAAAGTAGCTTTTTCATTTGGTAGTGGTTGTGAAAAGCCAAAGGTTTTATCTGTTTTATTGTTATTAAAAAAATTGAGATAGTATAAATCGTTTATTTCAATATTTAAAAACCCTTTTACAAGGTTAAACCTTTTTACATCTTCTACTTGTTTAACTAAATAGCTACCTATTGTTTCTCCAATTTCTACGGGATTTTTTTTTATAAAACGCAACATTGGAAAAACAACAACTGTTATATCACCAGCAAATTCTTTTCTTGTTGCTTGAAACTCTACTGTTTCTAATTCAACATTAAAATTAGATTTTACTGCTTGTTTAACATGTTTTGATAAGGTTTCCTCAAGATTCATTTTAGTGCTATATAGGCTTGCAAATATAGCAAGTTTTTTATGTTTTTATAGAAATAATAAAAAGGCTTTGTTTTGCTTTTATATATTGTAATTGCTTATTTATAAAGAGAAACCCAAGCTCTTTTTAAAACTGTGTTTTTGGCAAAAATATTTCGGCCATCATACAGCGTGCACTGCCTCCTCCGCAAGTTTCAATAGTTTGTAATGAACTTGATAATAACTTAGTATGTTTTTCTAAAGTTTTTATTTGTGTATTGGTTAACACATTGTGAGCTGCTTGGCTCATTATTAAAAATCTTGTGTCATTATATCCTCTAACCTGCAGCATGTTGCCGGCAAAGTTTTTCATTTGTGCTTCTGTAATATCAATAATTTCTTTTTGGTCTTGTTTTAAATGTGCTATTACATTTTTTCGTTCTTTTTTATCATCAATACAACTTAAACATATTACAGCAAAAGTTTCGGCAATACACATCATAACATTGGTGTGATAAATAGCTTTTCTTTGGTTTGCAACTGTTTGATATGCAGTAAAAATTACAGGTGTATATTCAAAATCTTCACAAAATTCTATAAATAAATCTTCATTTGCTCTTTCTGATAAAGCACAATAGGCTTTGGCATTTTGCCTATCTAAAACAATGCTACCGGTGCCTTCAAGAAAAATAGCTTCTTCTTCGGCACTTGTATAATCTACTATATTATTAATAATAAAGCCTTCTTTTTCTATAGTTTCTAAGATATCTTCTCTACGCTCTAAGCGTCTATTTTTTGCAAACATGGGGTATAAACCTACATTTCCATTTTCATGAAACGATACCCAATTATTTGGAAAAATAGAATCTGGTGTGTCTGTTTTTTCTGTATCACTTACTACAATAACACAAACTCCTATGCTTCTTAATTTTTCAACAAATGTATCAAACTCTTGTTGTGCAAGAGTATTAAGGTTTTTGTTTTTTAAATCTATTTCTTGTTGAAAATAGTTGTTTACAGCCGTTTGTTCATTCATCCTAAAATTTACAGGACGAACCATTAAAATGGTGTTTGTGGTTTGTAGCATGCTATTTTTTACCTAAAAGTTTAGTAATAATATGATATTTTTTTGTTAGAATTTTAATCTCTAATTAACGGCATGGTGGTACAGCGTAACAAGCCGCCTTGTTTAGATATTTCTGCATAGGGAACTTCTTCAACTGTAAACCCTTGCTCACGTAACCATGTGTTTAATCTTGTAAAGGTTTTTTCAGATATTATAACGTCTTCAGAAATTGAGAATACATTGTTATTCATTTCATACATTTCATCTTTGGTAATTTCAAAAATGTTTTCTTTTCCGAAGAAATTAACCAACCATTTATATTCATTTTCAATTAAAAATCCATTTTTATGTATAATGGCTTTATTGTTTCCTATGGGTTGAAAACAACAGTCTAAATGTAATGCGTTTTCTTTGGCATTGGTATTAGATTTTCTAAGTTCAAATGATTTAACTATTTTATTGGGAAACAATTTTTGAATAGCAAAAACGGCATCCATATTGGTGCGTGCTGTAATTAAACTTGGGTAATCTTTACCTGAATACGTTCCAATAAAAATATAGTCATTCCAAGGCATTACATCACCGCCTTCTACATGACATTCTGAAGGCAATATAATTCTGTTTTTTCTATCTATTTGATTCCAAATATATTTAATGGCATTAATTTCTGCTTCTCTATGTGGTAAAATATTGGCTCTTATAATTTTGTCATCTATTACAAAGGCAATATCTCTTGAGAATATTTGATTGCAGTTTTTTATAACATCTGGTCTATAAACTTTAATGCTATATTTTTCAAATACTTTAGCTAGAGCTTCCATTTCTAAAATCATGTCTGATTCTTTGGGGTATGTACCAGCTATAACGTGTTCAACGCTTTTGGGGTCATAACAATCTTCTAGCTTTGGTATTGGTCCATTACTGTTTGCTGTTCCTAAAAGAACAGTTCTGAGTCTAGAAGTTTCGTTTTTTATATTAAGCTGTAACATTATGTAAATATAAAAAAAGCCTCATAAGTATAACCTTATGAAGCTTTCATTTTTTTTATAAATAGGATACTATCTTTTGTTTATAGGCACAAATTTTCTTTTAGTTTCTCCTGTATAAACTTGTCTTGGCCTCCCTATTGGTTCTTTACGCAAACGCATTTCACGCCATTGTGCAATCCAACCTGGTAAACGCCCTAAAGCAAACATAACGGTAAACATATCAGTTGGAATTCCCATACCTCTGTATATAATTCCTGAATAAAAATCTACGTTAGGGTAAAGTTTTCTGTCAACAAAATAGCTATCTGCTAAGGCTTCCTTTTCAAGTCCTTTTGCGATATCTAAAATAGGGTCTTCAATACCTAAATTACCAAGAACTTCATCGGCTGCTTTTTTTATGATTTTGGCACGAGGGTCAAAATTTTTATAAACACGATGCCCAAAGCCCATTAAACGAAAAGGATCGGTTTTATCTTTTGCTTTAGCCATATATTTTTTGGTATCGCCACCATCTGCTTTAATTGCTTCAAGCATTTCTAAAACGGCTTGGTTTGCTCCACCATGAAGTGGTCCGAACAATGCATTGATGCCTGCAGAAACTGATGCAAACAAGTTTGCATGTGAAGAGCCCACCATGCGAACGGTTGAGGTTGAGCAATTCTGTTCGTGATCTGCG
>JALRJA010000317.1 GCA_023255235.1 Flaviramulus sp. | reverse complement strand
TTACTTCCCGATACAAAAATTAGCAAAAATATTTCCTAATAACTCATCATTGGTTACTTGCCCTGTAATTTCACCAAAATGAAATAAGGCTTGTTTAATATCTATAGCCAATAAATCGCCTGATAATCCTGTTTCTAAACCTTGTTTTACTTTTTCTACTTCTTCAAAGGCTTTTAATAACGAATCATAATGGCGGGTATTGGTTACTATGGTGTCATTATTTCTTAAAGCTCCTGTATTAATAAACCCTAAAAGGGTGTTTTTTAATTGGTCTATACCAGTATTGTTTTTAGCTGATAGTAATGCCAGATTGGCTATTTGAGATTGCATAGTTACTATGTCGTCTTTTTGTAGCTTATCTATTTTATTGGCAATAACAATGAGTGGTTTTTGTGGGTATTTATTCTTGATTTTTTCAATTTCAATTTGAAAGTTTGAGTTATCTGTTTTAAATTCTGAAGCATCAAATAGATAAATAACTACTTGAGCTTGATCAATTTTTTCAAAAGTTTTTTTAATGCCAATGCGTTCTACAACATCTTTGGTGTCTCTAATTCCGGCAGTATCTATAAAACGAAAGCCAATGCCTCCTATAGATATTTCGTCTTCTATAGTATCACGTGTTGTGCCGGCAATTTCAGATACTATGGCACGTTCTTCATTAAGTAAAGCATTTAAAAGTGTTGATTTGCCCACGTTTGGATTACCTACAATGGCTACGGGAATACCATTTTTAATAACATTACCAACAGAGAAACTATCTATAAGTCGTTTTAAAACAAACCGAATGCGTTCTATTAAATCTTTAAATTGGCTTCTGTCTGCAAATTCTACGTCTTCTTCAGCAAAATCGAGTTCTAATTCTATTAATGAAGCAAAGTTTAAAAGTTCTTCTCTAAGTTTGGCAATTTCAGATGAAAATCCGCCACGCATTTGTTGCATGGCTATTTGATGCGATGCTTGGTTATCACTGGCTATTAAATCTGCAACAGCTTCAGCTTGGCTTAAATCTAATTTACCATTTAAAAAGGCTCTTAGTGTAAATTCTCCAGCAGTTGCCATTCGGCATCCTTTCCTTAAAAATAGTTGTATTATTTCTTGCTGAATATAGTTTGAACCATGACATGAAATTTCAACTACATTTTCACCTGTGTATGAATTTGGGTTTTTAAATATAGATACTAATACCTCATCTATGGTTCTATTATCATCTGTAATATGCCCTAAATGAATAGTATGAGTAGGCTGTTTTGAAAGTTGTTTGCCAGAAACCGATTTAAACTGATTTTGGGCAATTGTTATAGCATCTTTTCCAGATAACCGTATAACAGCTATGGCTCCTGCACCAGACGGTGTGGCTAATGCTACAATGGTATCTTGTTCTATCATGAGGTAAAAATACTAAATTTAATATGGGATTATAACGTTAAGCTAAATCAAAAAAATACCGTCGTCTTTTATTTCAATCTTTCGGTCTTTATATAAAGTTCCTATTGCTTTTTTAAAGTTTTTTTTACTCATTTGCAATGTGTTTTTTATAGTTTCAGGACTTGACTTATCAGACAAATTAAGAAAGCCACTATTGTCTTTTAATTCTTGAAGTATTCTGCTTGCATTTGGCTCTATACTTCTGTAACCTATTTCACCTAAAGCTATATCTAATTTATTGCCTGGTCTAATTTTTTTTACAATGCCTTTAAGCTTATCACCTACACTAATATCTTTAAAAATACGGTCTTTATAAATTAAGCCTGTATGTGTTTTATTTACTATAACATTCATACCTATATCTGATGGGTGTGATACTATCAAATTTACTGTATCAAATTCTTTTACAGTGAGTATTTTGTTGTTTAAAAACCTATTGGTTTTACTAGATGCTACTAGCCTATTGGTTTTGTCGTCTAAATAACAATGAACCAAATACCAACCACCAGGTTTCATTTTAAAAGCTTGTTCTTTAAATGGGCAAAATAATTCTTTAACCATACCCCAATCTAAAAAGGCACCAAAATCATTTACTTGATTACAGCGTAATAAAGCAAAATCGCCTTTCAGAATATAAGGCATATTGGTTGTAGCAACTGGGCGTTCTTCATTATCTAAATACACAAAAACATCTAACTTATCCCAAATTTTAAAGCTTTGTGGTACATATCTATTTGGCAGTAATACTTCATTATTGTCTGCATCTACTAAATAGATTCCATGATTGGATTCTCTAAGTATTTCTAATGTATTTATTTCGCCTAATTTTATCATGGTACAAAGGTAGTGATATTCCTTTTTTTTGAAATAAAAAAAAGCGTTACTTAATGGCAACGCTTTTTTGTATTAATTTTTACTTTAAATTAATAAACAGATTCTTTTTTAAAATGTTTAGTAAGTAAATAGTAAACAACAGCTCGATATTTATTTCGGTTTGATTGACCGTACTTATCTAAAACGGCAGCTATACCTTTATCTAATTCTGGACTATCTCTTAATCCTAATTTTTTTATTAAGAAGTTGTTTTTAACGGTATCTAACTCTGATTGGTCTGTTCCTGAAACAGTAGCGGCATCAACATTGTAAATTGCCGGACCACAACCTATGGTTACTTTAGTTAATAAGTTCATGTCTGCGTTAACACCGCATTTTTCTTTTAAGTCTGCAGCATATTTTGCAATAAGTTCATCTCTTTTACTCATAATGATTTGGGGTTTAAAATTTATTTAAAAAGCTATTGATAATAACTTCCCTAAATATAAGCATTTTTAATTAATGATGATTGCTTGTGGTGTAAAATATTTATTTAATAAACTCAAAATAATTTAAAAGCACGTCATCATTGATTTGTTTAGGAGTAAAAATCTCTAATAATTTGGGTTGATTATCATCTATATAAAATGATTTTAAAGCTAGTTTTAATGAGGTTTCATCTGAAACACTTTTATAAGCAAAACCATACATTTTGCATAGGTTTTTTGCAGTATAATTGTGATTTGTTTCAAAAAAAGTATCAAAGTTTTCGGTGTTTTTATGACCAGGTAATATTCTAAAAATACCTCCACCGCTATTGTTAACTACAATAATTCTAAAATTTGCAGGTATGTAATTATTCCATAAGGCATTGCTATCATATAAAAAACTCAAATCGCCGCTTATAAGAACTGTTGGTTTTTTACTAGCAACCGCACAACCAATAGCTGTTGATGTACAGCCATCAATACCACTTGTACCTCTGTTACAATAAACCTCAAGGGTTTTGTTTATACTGAATAATTGCGTGTATCTAATGGCCGAACTATTGCCAACTTGTACTACATACTGATTGGGAATAGTTTTTAAAATTTTATCAAAAACTGTAAAATCACTAAAAGGACTAGTGGCTAAATAGTCTTGATGCTTTTTTAACCTTTTATTTTTAATGGCATTCCAAATAGCTTTATAATCGCTTTTTACGTAATGTGTTATTTTGGGCAAAAATTCTTCAAAGAAAGCATTTGGTGTTGTTTCTATATGATTATTTAAACAGAAAAAAGTGTCGTATGCTGTTTTACTGTCAATATGCCAATGTTGTTTGGGTTTAAATTTTCGTAATAGTTGTTTTATTTTTTTTGAAACTATTAATCCGCCAAAAGTTAGTAAAATGTCGGGTTGTAATTCCTTTTGTTCGCTCTCAGATAAGGGTGCTATTAATTGATCTATACTTGGAAAAAAACTAGAGTGGTGTAAATTAGATGTTGTTTCGGTAAATACCATAACGCTATCGTCACTTGCTAGTTCGTTTAGCCATTTTTTATCTATGGAGTTAGGGTAATTAACGCCAACTAAAATCATTTTTTTTGAAGCCTCATTCCAGTCTTCAAGGCATACTTTTAAAACATAATCTTCAATCTCGTTAGGTTTTATTGTAACATCAACTATTTTAGGGGTTACACTTAATTTATTGACGGTTTCATAAAGTGGTTCATCAAGGGGAATATTAATATGTACAGGTCCTTTTTTAAAAATAGCAGTATTTAAAGCTTCATTAAGTTCTTCTTCATTAAACGTTTGAATATCTTTTTGTAAACCTAATAAGCGTTCAAATTTGTCTTCTAAATTTTTTAAAATGGGAAGCTCTTCATTTTCAGGAATGTTTTTTTCGTCCTTTAAATCTAGTTTTAAATTAGCTGAATATAATATATGGTTTTGAAAAACATGTTTTTGATTGATAGTTTGCCCATCGCCAATATCAATTAAATGCTTAGGTCTATCTGCCGATAAAACCACCAAAGGTATATTACTATAAAATGCTTCTGAAACAGCAGGGTAATAGTTTAAAAGTGCACTTCCAGATGTGCAAACTACTGCTGTTGGTTCTTGCAATTGCTGTGCTATACCCAATGCAAAAAAGGCTGCACAACGCTCATCTACAATGCTATAACAATTAAAAAAAGTATCGTTAGTAAACCCAATAGTTAAGGGTGCATTTCTGCTTCCGGGTGAAATAACAATATGCTTTATTTTTTTAGCTTTGCAAAGCTGAATTACGGTTTGTGCTAACGGAATTTTTGGGTAAGTCATCTACTTCTTATCTTAGTGCAAAAGTAAGAAATAGGGCGTTATTAAGCCAATTACAACATGTTTTTTATAACTAGCGTTTTTGAAACTGTTTCATTCCATTCACTTTCTGCATCAGAGTGTTTTGTAATGCCACCACCAACATAAATAATGGCGTTTTTATTTTGTATTTGCATGCAGCGTAAATTTACATAAAATTGGGTGCTTTTTTTGTTAAAAGCATAGGCTTTGTTTTCAATATTATTTGTTCCTAAACGCGGTGACAAGGTGGTTTCAAAATTTAATTCGCCTAAAAAGCCAGTATAAAATTCGCGATTGTAAGCTTCATGTTCTAAAATAAATTGTTTTGCATCTTGCTGTGGCAAACCACAAACAGCCGGTGTAGGGTGTAAGGCCTTTATAACTTGTTTTAACTGGGTTTGTGTTTTTAATTGTGCCGTAATTATTGTTTTTAAATGCAGTAAATTACCCGCTTTTACTGTTTCTACCTTAGAGACGTTACAATTTTCTACACAGGGTTTTAAATTTTCAACAATAAAATCTGTTACAAATTGTTGCTCTTGTTTTTCTTTTTTTTGCCAAACCACATCTAATGTACCTTGGTAATCTTGAGTTCCTGCCAAAGCCATTATTGAAAACCTATTCCCTTCCATTTTTATTAGCGTTTCAGGAGTAGCACCTAACCACAATCCTACTTTTGGATGATACCAACAATATACAAACGCCAATTTATAGGCATTTACAAGTTTTTTAAATATTGAAATAGGATTGTTTTCTGAAAGATGAATGGTTTCTGTTCTAGATAACACTACTTTTTTTATGTCTGTTTTTTGAATGGCCGAAATACCTTTGTTAATTAGGTTGATGTGACATTCTTTATCTTGAGCAGATGATGTATTACTATTACTTTTTAACTTTTTATCTACAACCGAATCATTATCTGTATTTTTTAAAAGCCCTTTTTCTGAACAATTAGAAGGCAATAAAATGGTTCTCTCTAATGTATCAAAAGG
>JALRJA010000171.1 GCA_023255235.1 Flaviramulus sp. | reverse complement strand
AAAGAGTAAGATTAACAATATCTCCGGCACGTTTTGCACTTATATGCCCGGTTAAATCTGCAAATTTTGATACTTTAATATTATCTATTTCTTTAATAATATCACCTTTTTTAACGCCTGCTTTTTCTGCTCCAGAATCTTCAACTACACTATCTACATAAATACCTTCGGTATCATTAACCCCTAACTCTTCGGCAAATTTACTATTTAAAGAACCGCCAGTAATACCAAGTATTCCATTTTGCACATTGCCGTATTCCATTAAATCTTCAATAACTCTTCTAGCTATATTGCTTGGTACAGCAAATGAATACCCAATGTAAGACCCTGTTTGTGATGAAATAGCGGTATTTATACCAATTAACTCTCCATTTGTATTTACTAAAGCACCGCCAGAGTTACCCGGGTTTACGGCTGCATCTGTTTGTATAAATGATTGCGTATAAGTGCCTGTTGGATCTAAGTTTCTAGATTTGGCACTTATAATACCCGCTGTTACTGTAGATGTTAAATTAAAAGGATTACCAACAGCCAATACCCACTCGCCTATTTTTGCATGATCAGAATTTGCAAATGTAACATAGGGTAATTCTTCATCGGCATCAATTTTTAAAAGGGCTATATCGGTTTTTGGATCAGAACCTACAATATTGGCTTTATATGTTTTGTTATTATTTAAAGTTACCGATAATTCATCCGAATTATTAATAACATGATTGTTGGTTATTATGTAACCATCGGCATTTATGATAACTCCAGAACCCGTACCCATTTGTGCTCGTTGCGAGTTTCTTCCAGAAAATAAATCTTGCAAAGTTAACTGCCCTGTACTTATGGTAACATTTTTTACATGCACAACTGCATTTACAGTATTTTCTGCTGCCAAAGTAAAGTTGGGTATTACCGCACTATTAAGTGTGGTATTCATATTACTTGTTGGCAAAAAGGCTGGTTTTGTTTCAGAAGAAGCAATAACTATTGGTTTTTCTTCTTCTAAAAAAAGTTTATAAGCACCTAAGGTAAACATGCCACCTAATACAGAAACTAATGCTAATGTTGCAATTTTCTTCATAATGTATTTGTTTTAATTTAACTAACGTCTAAAATTAGATATTTATTGAATTTCAAAACTTCTTTTAACGATTTTTAACTTCAATTTTAACTCCTATTTAACACACATAAAACTGCTTTAATATTTATATATTTGTGCTTTATTATGATACAAACATTTTATAAATATCAAGGAACAGGAAATGATTTTGTGATGATTGATAATCGTCAACAAACCTTCGACAAAAATAATACCAAACACATAGCCCATTTATGTGACAGACGTTTTGGCATAGGTGCCGACGGTCTTATTTTATTAGAAAACCATGACAGCTTAGACTTTAAAATGGTATATTATAATGCCGATGGTAATGAAAGTACAATGTGTGGAAATGGCGGCAGGTGTTTGGTTGCTTTTGCTAAAGAGTTGGGTGTTATAAACAATAAAGCCGTTTTTGAAGCAATTGATGGTTTACATCATGCCACTATTGATAATGACATTGTAAAGCTTCAAATGCAAGACGTTAATAAGGTTGAAAAACATAAAAACCATGTGTTTTTAAATACCGGTTCACCTCATCATATTCAATTTGAAGATGCTATTAATGACTTTGATATCAAGAAAAAAGGAGCTTCAATACGATATGGAAAACTCTATAACGAAGCTGGAAGCAATGTTAATTTTGTAAAAAAACTATCAAAAACCACCTTTAGAGTTAGAACATACGAACGCGGCGTAGAAGATGAAACTTTGTCATGTGGCACTGGCGTTACAGCAGTTGCTCTGGCAATGCATTATCTTGGCGAAACCCAAAATAAAACCATTACTATACAAGCACAAGGAGGCGAACTACAGGTTACTTTTGATTGTGAAAATGGGGTATATAAAAATATATGGCTTATTGGTTCTGCCAAATTTGTTTTTAAAGGAACTATAAATTAAGGTGTTAATAACTGTTATTTGATACCGCTTTTGAAAGCAAAAAAATTAAACAAATGCATACTTTAAAA
>JALRJA010000102.1 GCA_023255235.1 Flaviramulus sp. | reverse complement strand
AAGCCGTCTGCGTGGTAATGGTCCATCCAAAAAACAGCATTACTTATTAAAAATGAGCGAACTTCATTTCGTTCATAATTAAAAATTAAACTTTTCCAATCTGGGTGATAGCCTTTTCTTTTATCTGGGTGTTCATAAAGGTGTGAGCCATCAAAAAAACCTAAGCCATGAGCATCTTCAGGGAAATGAGAAGGCACCCAATCTAAGATAATGCCTATGTTATTTTTATGTAATGTATCGATTAAATATTTAAATTCTTCTGGATAACCAAAACGCGATGTAGGTGCAAAATAGCCTGTTATTTGATATCCCCACGAAGGGTCATAAGGGTATTCCATAATAGGCATGAGTTCAACATGAGTAAAATTCATGTCTTTCACATAGTTTACTAAATCATCGGCTAGTTCAAAATACGATAAAAACCTATTTTCTTCAAGGTGTTTTTTCCAAGAGCCCAAATGCACTTCATACACCGAGTATGGTGCGTCTAGGGCATTGTGTTTTTTTCGCTTTTTCATCCATTGAGAATCTTGCCATTTGTAGGTGTCATCCCAAACAATAGATGCTGTTTTAGGCGGATGCTCAAAGCGTCTGGCATAAGGGTCTGCTTTTTCTGTTTTTATGTCTCCATTTTCACTTAGAATCTTGTATTTATAAGCAGTGCCTTTACCAACAAGCGGAATAAACCCTTCCCAAATTCCGCTTGAATCCCAACGCACATTGAGTTGGTGTTCACCTTCCATCCAATAATTAAAATCGCCAATTACAGAAACTTGCTTTGCACTAGGTGCCCAAACGGCAAAATAGGTGCCTTCTACACCGTCAACAGTAAGTATATGAGAGCCCAATTTTTCATATAACCTATAATGTTTTCCCGATTTAAAAAGGGAAATATCAAATTCTGAAAATAAACTGTAAACTTTTACTTGTGCCATAATTGTTAATGATTAATAATATTTGATATGCCTTTTAATGGAATAACTGCCCATTGTGGGCGAGAGTTTAGCTCATAGCCCAATTCATAAATGGCTTTTTCTAACAAGCAGTATTTTAAAATATAAATACGCTTTTGGTTATATCCTAAATTTAGGTTAGCATTTTGTGTTTCTGTTACATAAGTTCCTAAAAAAATACCGGTAACATAACTATATAATACTTCGCCGGCTTTAAACAAGTTTTCTTGTGATACCGAATAGCTTTCAGAATTATTAAAAATAGTAGCGTAAATAGCATAATGAAATGACCTAAACAAACCCGCAACATCTTTTAAAGGCGATTGCTTTACTTTTCTATCTCTAATGGTACTTTCTGGTTCGCCTTCAAAATCTAGAATATAAAAGTCGTTATCTTTTACGAGTATTTGACCTAAATGATAATCGCCGTGTATTCTAATGCGTTCGCCTTTTAGTTTGGTCCAATCAAAAGTTAAAAAGTGTTTTCGAATGCTATTTTTTTTATCAATAAATTCATTTGCTAGTTCTAGAGCTAATCCTTTAAGTTTGTGAATATTGTTTTCAATAGTGTTTAATCTATTTTGAAATTGATACACTACTTTATTTTTTAACCAAACGGTATAGTCGCCATTGTAATGTGCGGGCGTAAAGGCGGTTTCTTCAAATTCTGACCCTAATGATATGTGCATTTCTGCGGTTCTTTTTGCTAGAGTTACCACTTGTAAGAATAGATTTAAACCTGCCCAACCTATTATTTGAGCTGGTATGTTTGAAATTTCTAAACGTTGGTATAATTGGGTATTTGGTAGCGAATCAATATGACTATTTTTATACTGCAAATTAGAAAAAACGCTGTGCAATTCTTTCAACATATAATCCCAAGTATTTCCTTGGTTGGGAATGAGCTCTTGCATTAAGGCAATGGTTATATTGGTGTTTTCTGAATCTACTAAATTGATGCTACCAAGGTATGAAGGGGTGTTTTTGAATCCTTTTTTTTCTGACAAAAACCGGCTCATTTCATAATCGGGGTTTTTATCTGCAAAAATGCGTCTAAAAAATTTTAAAATATATTTTTCATTGTAAACCAATGAGGT
>JALRJA010000092.1 GCA_023255235.1 Flaviramulus sp. | reverse complement strand
CTTCCTCCTCTCCTATTTGCTGTGTTTTCAATTTCTACTAAGCTTGTTTTACTGTAATAATAAGCATCAGGATTTATAGCTTTTAAAACATCATCTGCCGTAAACATGCCTTTGTTTGTATCTAACAATTTACAAGAAACACCACTGTTAAAAGAAGCACCACCAGATTCATAATTATATATATGGGCATATTTATCACAAATTACCTGATCGCCGGGGTTTGTATGTAATTTTATGGCTGTTTGGTTTGCCATAGTGCCACTAGGAAAAAATAATGCTGTGTCTTTGCCAAACATTTTAGCAACACGTTGTTCTAATTGATTAACCGTTGGGTCTTCTCTAAAAACATCATCACCTACTTTACCTTCTAGCATAGCTGAAAGCATTTCTTTTGATGGTTTTGTAACAGTATCGCTTCTTAGATCTATTATCATTTATAAATTTACTTAATGGTCTGTAAATCTATCAAGATTTTTCTATTACACAAAATTTAAAAAATTTAGCTTAGACTATTAGTTTATTCTCTTTTTTTCAAATCAAAAAACATTTTGTTACTTTCATGTCCTTTGGCTGTATTTTCGTTTAAAAACCAAATTTCTAAATTAAAATCTGAAGCAGAAAAACTCATTTTGTTCCCTGTTAGTATAATGTTTTTCAGTTTCATGATAGATTCATCTACAACCATTTTTCCGTCTATTTTGCCTTCATTATCTTCAAACAATTTTAAAAGAACTTCTTGACCACCTGCAGTAAACACCCAATCACCCATACTATTTTTAGGGTTATAATCTTTTATATACAATTCTCTTAATTTCTCAAGTTTCTCTGTAGGGTTGTATTTAGACGTAATTTTTTCGTTAAAAACTAATTTTAGCTTTTTAATGGCTATGCTTTTTTTAACTAATTTTAGCCCGTAGTGTTTTTCTATAGTAGATTCAAGTTTATCTTTATCTTTATGTAACACAAAATCAAAGGTTTTCTTTGAAATGGTATTAGGTAATTCGTCTATTTGATAAAAATTATCATCAAATTGTTCATACTCTAAAAAAGCTTTATATACAGTAGAACCATTTAAGCTTATCTTGTTTTTTGCAAAGGCTGAAGAATACCTGTTAGATTCCCATTTTTTTAGCTGTTTAGCATCAATTAGTTTAACTAGAAAGCCGTCTTCATTTTGGCTTATTGTATCAATAGAAAACTTATATTTGCTTTGTAGTTTTTTAACAATTATATCATTAATTTTATCTAAATTATAAGTTTCTTTTGGAAATTTTGAGCTAATATCAATTCCAAACATATTAGAGTTTGAATCTGTACTTATAATTCTCTTTTTTGAAATACTTAAAAGTCTTGTTAATATAGTATGCAAACTAGCTGAATTGTAGTTTATAAAATAATGCGTATCATCAGATTTTATAATACTAGAATCTATAATTTCAGAATTGCTATCATGTATTTTTAATGTATAATCTTCGTTTTTAACAAGACTTGTATTTATATTTATTGTTGGTTTAACGCCTGTTTTTATAAAAATTAAATCTTCATTTAAACCAGCAGGATCACCTTCCCATAAAATATCACCATTTTTTCCTAAAATAAATACAATAGGAAACGCTTTTACTTTAAATTGGTTATACACATAATTATTATCATCTATAAGCTGATACCCATCAAAAGGATTTATCTCAAATATCATCTTGATTCTATCTATTTTATTTTCTTCATT
>JALRJA010000081.1 GCA_023255235.1 Flaviramulus sp. | reverse complement strand
AAGAGAAGTTATGCTAGACCTAGACCTTGTGGCGAGGCTGGTTTAATTGATTATATACGCTTTATAGCCGTGAGATGTGGTAAGTATGGGTTCTTTTCTGGGCACGCATCAAACTCTATGGCTGTTGCCATTTTTGGTGGGTTATTATTAAGACCATATTACAAGAAACTTATTTATTTTTTAATTTTTATTAGTTTGGTTGTAGCGTATAGTAGAATTTATATTGGGGTTCATTACCCAATAGATATTGTATGTGGATTGATTTTTGGAGCTATTTCTGGTTTTGTGTTTTATAGTTTAACAAGGTATTTTTTAAAATCTAAATTTTTAAGGTTTCAATCTTAATAAATAATCTGCAGCATTAAAAGGGGTTGTTTTGTTATCTTCTATAAGTTTTAATTGATTGTTTAATTCTTTTTTGATTTTTGGCGAATTAAAAAAGTTTGATTTTAATTGATTTTCAATGGTTTGAATGAGCCAAAATTTGTTTTGTTCTGTTCTTTTTTGAGTGAAGTAGTGGTTTTTTTTAGTGCTTTTAAAAAAGTCTGAAATAATGTTCCAAATGGTATCTATTCCATTGTTATGTAATGCACTACAAAGTGTAACTTTTGGTTGCCATGAGGATGCTTTTTTAGGGTAGAGGTGAAGGGCTTTGCTAAATTCTAATTGGGCTATTTTGGCTTGTTTTAAATTAGTACCATCTGCTTTGTTAATGGCAATAGCATCTGCCATTTCTATTATACCTCGTTTTATACCTTGTAGTTCATCGCCTGCACCTGCTAATTGAAGCAGTAAAAAGAAATCTACCATACTGTGTACAGTAGTTTCACTCTGACCAACACCAACGGTTTCTATAATAATGACATCAAACCCTGCTGCTTCACACAAAATAATGGTTTCTCTTGTTTTTCTGGCAACACCGCCTAGAGAGTCTCCCGATGCAGAAGGGCGAATAAATGCGTGTTTATCTTTTACCAATGCCTCCATTCTGGTTTTATCGCCTAAAATGCTTCCTTTTGTAATGGTGCTACTTGGGTCTATGGCTAATACCGCAATACGTTTGCCTAGTTTGGTAAGGTATGTTCCAAAAGTTTCTATAAACGTACTTTTTCCTACTCCTGGAACGCCTGTTATTCCTATTCTAATAGACTTATTGGCATGTGGTAAACAGCCTTTTATTATAGTATTTGCTTGTTCTAAATGATTTTTGTTTTTACTTTCAACAAGTGTAATGGCTTTACTTAATGCCGTAATATTGTTTTTTAAAATGGCGGTAATTACAGCACTGGTGTTAATTTCTGTTTGGCGTTTTTTTTTAATATTTTTTATAGAAGTGGCATTGGTTATTTCTAAAAGCGAAACTCCTTTTTTTTCTTCTATAGCCGATTTGTTTTTTTTTGTCA
>JALRJA010000024.1 GCA_023255235.1 Flaviramulus sp. | reverse complement strand
AGAGCTAAAGCTCCTGGTCCAAAATATTCAACAATAGCACCTGTGCCGCCTTTTACGGTTAAAATTTCGGCTACTTTTAAAATAACGTCTTTAGGTGCCGTCCAGCCAGAAAGTTTTCCGGTTAATCTTACGCCAATTAATTTTGGGAATTTAAGTTCCCAAGCCATACCAGCCATAACATCTACGGCATCTGCACCACCTACGCCTATGGCAATCATTCCTAAACCACCTGCATTAACGGTATGAGAATCTGTACCTATCATCATACCACCAGGAAAGGCATAGTTTTCTAAAACTACTTGGTGTATAATTCCGGCTCCTGGTTTCCAGAAACCAATGCCATATTTATTTGAAACCGATTCTAAAAAGTTAAATACTTCGCTGCTTACAGTATTGGCATGCTTTAAATCTACAGTAGCACCTTCTTTTGCTTGAATTAAATGATCACAATGAACAGTAGTTGGTACTGCAACTTTATTTTTACCAGCTTGCATAAATTGTAATAACGCCATTTGAGCTGTGGCATCTTGACAGGCAATTCTATCGGGAGCAAAATCTACATAATCTTTACCTCTTGTAAATGCTTCTGTAGGATTGCCATCCCATAAATGTGAATATAAAATCTTTTCTGAAAGTGTTAATGGTTTTCCTACAATATGTCGTGCTTTATCAACACGTTCTGCCATTTTGGTGTAAACACCTTTTATCATTTCAATATCAAATGCCATAAGTATATTTTTAACTTGATTTTTTAAAAAGTAACTAAACTACGAAAATAATATAAAGTTATTAAATATGTGCCGTTTTGTAATAGGATTACTGTTTAAATTATTATAGTGGTATTATTCTTGAAAAATTTTTAGATTTTGTGAGTAATTTTAAAGAAAAATTACTGATTTGACAAGTTGTAATATGCAACTTATTAAAATAAACTCTCAATAATTTGTTCTTCTGAAATGCCTTCTGCTTCTGCTTTGTAGTTTTTAATAATGCGATGCCTTAATATGCTGTTGGCAACTGCTTGAACATTTTCAATGTCTGGAGAAAACTTACCGTTTATTGCTGCATGTGTTTTGGCAGCCAAAATTAAATTTTGTGATGCTCTAGGACCAGCTCCCCAATCTATATAAGTTTTAATAAAACTAGAGGCATCTTGATTGTTTGGTCTTGTTTTACCTACCATAGCTACAGCATACTCAACAACGTTATCTGCTACAGGAATACGGCGTATTACTTGCTGAAAATCTATTATTTGCTGTGCTGTGAATAAGGCATTTATTTGAGCTTGTGTATCTGTGGTTGTAGATTTAACAACTTGTACTTCTTCTTCAAAAGAAGGGTAGTCTAAATTAATAGCAAACATAAAGCGATCTAACTGTGCTTCTGGTAAAGGATAAGTGCCTTCTTGCTCTATTGGGTTTTGTGTAGCTAACACAAAGTAAGGTAAACTTAGTTTGTAATGATGACCCGCAACGGTAACAGCTCTTTCTTGCATAGCTTCTAATAAAGCTGCTTGTGTTTTGGGAGGTGTTCTGTTAATTTCGTCTGCCAAAATAATGTTGGCAAAAATAGGTCCTTTTATAAACTTAAACTGACGGTTTTCATCTAAAATTTCACTACCTAAAATATCACTAGGCATTAAATCTGGTGTAAATTGTATGCGTTTAAAATCTAACCCCAAAGCTTGTGCGATAGTATTAACCATAAGGGTTTTTGCTAAACCTGGAACTCCTATTAATAGGGAGTGACCACCAGAAAAAATGGAAATTAAAATTTGATTTACAACCGCATCTTGACCAATGATGATTTTTGCTATTTCGGTTTTTAAATCTTTATATTGTTTAACAAAGTTTTCAAGGGCAGTTACATCAGACATATATTTATTTTTTTAACCAGTTGCTAGAAAACTTACAATCTCTGTTTTCGCCACTAATTTTAATGTAGGTATCTACTATTTTTTCTTCTTGCCATTTTTCAATAGCTCTAATTTTCTTTTCTTCTTCTGCTAATTTCTTAATTTTTAGGAAATCGCGAGCATAATCTGCTTCATGTTCATCAATTCTATCTGTAACAGTTAGGATTTTAAATTTGGTGTTTCCCATTCTGTCTTCTTCACTTAAAACCAAACTAATTTCACCGTCTTTTAAGTCTTGAATTTGAGCGTATAACTCTGGGTCCATTCTAGTTAACTCAAAGTTATAATCTTGTGTTGTTGGGTTTATTAATTGACCGCCGTCATATTTTGTTTCCTTTTCATCACTGGCTTCTTTTGCAGCATCTGAAAATGATATATCGCCATCAACGATACGTTTTCTTATTTTTTCTAGTCGTTCTTTGGCATCGTTAATGGCTTCGGTAGAAATTTTTGGTCTTAATAAAATATGGGCAACATCATATTCTTGTCCTCTAATTTTTTCTAAAGTAATAATGTGAAAACCAAAGTCTGTTTCAAAAGGTTCAGACACTTCGCCTTCTTGAAGTGAAAATGCCACTTGCCTAAATTCTTTAACCATTCTTGGTTGTTTTCTGTTTAAAGTATATTTACCGCCTTTGCTTGCTGAACCAGGATCGTCTGAATACAATACAGCTTTTGAACGAAAACTAGCGCCATTTTCAACAATATCTGTTTTAAATTGTTTTAACCGCTCTATAATGCGTTGTTTTTCTTCTTCAGAAACTTTAGGTTCTGCAACAATTTGTGCTACTTTAAGTTCTGTGCCAAATTGTGGTCGTTCTTCTTTTGGTATTTTATTAAAAAATGTTCTAACTTCTTCAGGTGTTATTTCAATGTCTTCAATAATTTTAGCCTGCATTTTTTGAGCCAATTGATTGGCTTTTATAATCTCAAACATTTCGTCTCTAAAGCTCTTTTCATCGTCTTTTTTATAAAACTCTAAAAGGCGTTCCATAGAGCCATTTACTTGTTGTAAAAATTGTTCGGTAGTATAATCTACTTGTGCTCTTATTTCGGCATCAGAAACTTGAATACTGTCTTGAACAGCATGGTGAGCATAAAGTTTGTTTTCTAATAATTTTCCAAATAATTCGCAATTTGTGATAGTTTTAGTATCATATCCACCCGCTTCTAGTTGTAATCTTTCTTTGTTTACATCAGATTCTAAAACTATATAATCACCTACAACAGCGGCAACGCCATCAACCTTTATAGCGTGTTTAGATTTTATAGTATCAACTTGTTTAACTACGTCTTCTTTTACTTCTTCTTCAATAATTTCTTGAGCGGCAATAAGGTTTACAGACAGTATTGTTATGAGCAAAAGTGATGTGTATTTCATTTTATATTTATTGGTTATTGAAAAATTTAATAACATGCCACAACAATTGAGTTGTTTGTTTGCAGATTTGTTTAGAGTCATTTCAAGTTAATTATAAATTTCAAATTGGTTATTTTTAATGGCATCATTTATAATGTCTTTTTCTAATTCTTTAATAAGTTCCAATTTGCGTCTGTTTGTTACTATTTGATTTATGGTTGGTTTAACGTATTCTAAAGGAGCTGTTTCGTTTCTTAATAACACGTCGTTAATTTGCATCAAATATACTCCTAATGAATCTTTGAGTTGTATAAAATTAGATTTTTTTAACAGTTGATCTTTGTTTTCTGGCGTAACTGCATGGATTTTGTCTATTACTTGGCTTAATTTTATCCAGATAGAATCGTTGAACGAATAAGATTTAAATTGTATAGATATAGAATCAAGTATTTTTTTGTCTTTTGAATTGTAGCGTTTAAATCGTTCTTGTATGTTGTTGTAATTAATAATATTGTCATCAACATGAATGTATCTAAACTTTAAAAGTTCTTCATTTAATTTAAAAATATCTTTGTTGTTATTATAATATGCCTGTACTGCTTGGTTATCTACCAATGTGTCAATACGGTTTTTCACAAGTGCTTCAACATAGGCTTTTGCATACAAATCGTTTTTATATTGTAACACAAGTTTATCAAACAATTGTTGTTTTTCATAGCTTAAATTGAGCAAAGCACCATCAAGAAACAGTTGTTGTTTTGCCCAGTTGTTAATGAAATTTTGTACCACTAGAATGCTATCTTCTTTAGTTACACCTTCTGGCACTAAATCTGTAATATCTTCAAGATACAAATATGAATTATTAACTCTAGCTATGGCACTTTGGGTGCTTTTAGCATTAAACATATTGCAGGATACTGTTATTACAGCTAATAGAAATACTAATGTGATTTTATTTTTCACTTATTGTTTTTTATTTGATTTTTTACACGTTGTAAAGCGTCTTCATTAATAATTATAGGATATTTTGTTCTTAGCTCTTCAATCCAATTTGTTTCTTTAAAGTTTTGATAATCGGTTAAAATCATACCTTTTGCTTCTTCAAATGATTTTTGGGTTTCTTCAAAAATAGCGTTAACTTTTACCAATACAAATGCTTTATTATGCTTATAAATTTTTGATAATCCTTTTTTAAAATTAAACGCTTTAGGAAGTGATTGATGACCTTCTTCTAGCGTGTCTTGTGAAAAGACAACTTCAATTTTATCGTTGCTATTTATTGCCAATTTGATTTCCTCTAATGCGAGGTTTTTTTCTAACAATTTGGAAACTTTTTTAAGCGTTTTTTCTTTGGCTGCTGAAGCCACTATGGCATCAATACGTTTTGGTAAAACGTATTTGTTTTTGTTATTATTGTAATAGGTTTGCACCTCTACCGAGTCTGTTTTTGAGGCATTCCAAATGGTTGATTCCATTAGTTCAAAAAGTAATAAACCTTCTCTATATTCCTTTAAAATGTGGGCAAATTCTTGGTTTTCATACTCTAGGTTAGCTTCATGATATGCAATGACATTACTATCTAAAAATGACTCGTATTTTTTTTGAACAATAAATTTATAATCATCATTTTCAGGTGTATTTCTTTGATTTTCAATTAAATAATTACCAAAATCGCTATATAAAAGTTGTTTGCTACCTATTGTAATCAATGGTTTTTCTGCTGTAAAATTGGCAGGTAACTCCCATGTTCTTTTAAAATAATTTTCATTTAAAATAGATTCAAAATAGGTTAAGGCAGGTTGTTTGTTGTCTATCTTGTATTGGTTCTTTAATTTGGCAACGGTAGCTTGATCTATAACTTTTGATCTATCATCGCGTTTAATTTTTTCTACTAATTCTGGTTTAATGAGGTTAAATTCTGGTGTGCCTTTTTTATCAAACAACTTTACAATATGCCAACCAAACCTTGTTTTAAAAGGTTTTGATATATTGCCTATTTCTTGTAAACTAAATGCAGCGTCTTCAAATTCTTGAACATTTAATTGCCCACTTGTAAATGGCTGTAACATACCGCCTTTTGGTGCTGAGTTTTTATCTTCTGAAAATTGTTTTGCTAAAGCTTCAAAATCTTCGCCTTGGTTTAACTTTTTATAAAGTTCTTGAATTTTAGTTTCTTGGTTTTTAGCTAAAGAATCAATATTTGTGAGAAGCATGATATGAGCTACGGTTAGTTCGCCTCTAGATTTTCGTTTGTCTAAAACATTTACAATATGGTATCCAAAACGGGTTCTAAAAGGTAATGACACATTGCCCACTGGTGTGTTATAAGCGGCGTTTTCAAAATTATACACCATTTTAAATGCCGAAAAATAACCTAGTTTTTCACCGTAAATGCTTTGCCCATTATGCACGTTTTCTCTCACTTTTTCAAACCCTTCTTTTAAAGCTCTCTCACGTAGTTTCATAATTTGATTATATGCCACAAGGGTGTCTTTTGGATTGGCATCTTCTGATAATTTAATCAAAATATGACTGGCGTTTATATCGTATAAAGTTCTTTGGTATGCCTCTTCAACCAAGTCGTCTGTAACTTGGCTATCTTTCATAAAACTATTAGCAAGTTGTTTTTGGTAGGTTGCTAACTCATTTGTGTATGAAGGTTTGGTATTTAAGCCTAAAGCTTGGGCTTCTTTTAGTTTTAATTTATAATTTGTGAAAAGCTTTAAATAGTCTGTAACCTCTTTTTGAGATTCATCTTGAACTAAATCTAAATTTTTATTATAAACTCTTAAAAATTCGGTTGTATAAACCGGATCCCCATCAATAGTGAAAAGCACCTCTTTTGAATTAATTTGGGCGTTTAAACTAAAAAGTAAAAAGCTTAAGATTGCCGTAAATAAAAATTGTATTTTCATTTGTATTTAATTTTTTTTTTGATAAGTACAAAAATACTAATATATCCCTTTTAAACAAGTGTTATAATATCTATAAAAAAAGTATTTAAAATAGTATAAATAATTACCTTTGAATTGTTAAAAACAACTCTTT
>JALRJA010000284.1 GCA_023255235.1 Flaviramulus sp. | reverse complement strand
TAAGATACTTAGTGGGTATGTTAGTTCCTTCCATAATACAGTCCATTACAAGGCTTCTACGACATCTTCTCACTTAATAGGTAGGGCAGCACATATAGAATGTGTAAATGCTAAGAAACGTCTTAAAATCGTTGAGGCACTGTCTATGGTAGGATTTAGGAGGTTTGGATTACACCATAAAACCTAAAAAATTTTACAGATGAAAAAATTGCTCTTTTATTTAATAATTTTTATTACTGCTTTAGGATGTAATAATGCTAAGGAAGAAACAAAGAAACCTAATATTCTTTTTATTTCTGTTGATGATTTAAGAACATCGTTAGGTGCTTATGGCGATACAATTGTAATTTCTCCTAATATTGATAAGTTAGCATTAGAAGGAATTACCTTTAGAGAAACCTTTTGTCAGTCTGCAGTATGTGCTCCATCAAGAGCCAGTATGATGACCGGTTTAAGACCAGATTCAACACGGGTTTGGCACTTAGGCGATAAATTTCGTGAAATAAACCCTAATGCTGTTACCATGCCACAATACTTTTCTAAATATGGCTATCACACTGTTAATATTGGAAAAATATTTCATAATTATATGCCCGATTCTATTTCTTGGGATGAACCAGACCTAAGACCAAAACGCTATTTAAAAAAAGAGTGGCTAGAAAGAGATGGCGAAACTTTTTATATAAGTGAAGCGGTAAACAAATCTCAAGAAAGAAAAAGAGATTCTTTATTAAAATTAAAACCCATAAGATATGCCGATGGTTGGAATACAGGACCTGCTTGGGAAGCCGCCAATGTACATGACACATTATACTACGATGGTGCACAAACAAAATTAGCGAAACAAACCTTATCGAGATTATCAAAATTAGACAAGCCCTTTTTTATGGGTTTGGGGTTTTTTAGACCACACCTGCCTTTTGCTGTACCAAAAACATATTGGGATTTGTATGATGCTAATAAAATACCTTTGCCTAATAACCCTGAAATACCAAAAGATGCTCCTATATATTCTATGAACTCTATGTATGAACTAAGGTCGTATGATGGGTTTTCTCATATTGATCATCCTGTTTCTTCATATAGAATGAACGAAGATACTATTAGATTATTAAGACATGGGTATTATGCTAGTGTGAGTTATGTTGATAAGTTAATTGGTGATCTTATTTCTCATTTAAAAGAAATAGGGCTTTATGAAAATACCATTATTGTTATTTTTGGAGATCATGGTTGGAAACTAGGCGACCACAACAGTTGGGGAAAAATGACTAACTATAATATAGATTTAAAAGTTCCTCTTATTATTAGATCGCCCAAACAAAAAAACAAGGGTGTTCAAACTCATGCTATAAGTGAGCTTGTTGATGTTTTTCCAACTTTATGCGACTTAGCAGAAATAGATATACCAAACTATATGCAAGGTATTAGCCTTGTTCCTTTAATAGAAAAGCCTAAACTTAAATGGAAACAAGCCGCTTTTAGTCAGTTTCATCGCAGACCAAAAGAATCGGCAGATGGAGAACGCTATATGGGATACTCTTTAAATACAAAAAAATACCATTATATAGAATGGTATGATTGGAACCATAAAACAGGTACAAAGGGCGAATTAAAAGGTACTGAACTATATGATAGAGAACATGATCCTTATGAAAAGGTAAACATCTCTGAAAACGCAAAACTATCTGAAACAAAAAAAGAGTTATCTAAACAGCTTGCTAATGGATGGAAAAAGGCATTACCTAATTAATTAGAAACAGTATAATAACCCAATAAATATAGTTATTCTTCTGGTTTTCCTATTAAATTAAAATCGAGGTGTTTTTTAATTAAATCTGTGTTTTTAACTGTAACAACTACTTCATCTCCAAGCTGATACATGGTTTTTGTATTTCTACCAACCATGGCATATTGGTCTTGATCAAAAGCATAATGATCGTCTTTCATATCTCTTATACTAACCATGCCTTCGCATTTGTTTGATACTATTTCAACATAAAGTCCCCAATCTGTAACGCCTGAAATAACGCCAACAAAGGCTTTGTCTTTGTGATTTTCCATAAAACGTATTTGCATATATTTTATAGAATCGCGTTCTGCTTTGGTAGCCAAATTTTCCATATTGCTTGAGTGTTGGCATTTTTCTTCATACAAATCTTTATTTACAGATTTTCCGCCGTCTATATAATGCTGTAATAAACGATGTGCCATAACATCTGGATATCTTCTAATTGGCGATGTAAAGTGACTGTAATAATTAAATGCTAAACCATAATGACCTATATTTTGCGTTGTATATTCGGCTTTACTCATACTTCTTATCGCTAACGTATCAACTAAGTTTTGTTCTTTTTTTCCAACAACGTCTTTAAGTAGTCCGTTTAAAGACGCGGTTACACTTTTTCGGTCTTTTAAATTAAGTTTATACCCAAAACGCTTTACTATATTTTGTAATGCAGCAAGCTTGCTATCGTCTGGTTCGTCATGTACTCTATATACAAATGTTTTTTTAGGTGATTGTTTTCCTATAAATTCAGATACTTTTTTATTAGCTAAAAGCATAAATTCTTCAAATTGCCGAAGCGGAAGC
>JALRJA010000240.1 GCA_023255235.1 Flaviramulus sp. | reverse complement strand
ATCTTCCTGATTATGGCGCATGACCTCCATATAAAAATCCTTTTGCCCAAGAATAGATTCCTATTACAACAGCAGCAACAATAATTAGTGGTAAAAATTTTTTCATGTTAACGTATTTTTTAAGTGTAGAATTTAGATGTTTTTTTATAAGTTGAAAATTTTTAGTAAAAGTTACAACTTTTTAAAATAAAATTATGTTAAAGATGTTCTTTAATTTTAATAAGCTGAGTTTTAATATTTTCAAGTTTGGTTATAATTTCAAAACTACTTAGAGTTTGTTTTTTTTCATCTTTTAAATGTGTTTTTGCTCCTTCAAGGGTAAAACCACGTTCTTTAACCAAATGGTAAATAAATTTGAGGTTTGTTATGTCTTCGGGTGTAAACTTGCGAGTGCCTTTAGCATTTTTTTTTGGTTTTATAATGTCAAATTCTTTTTCCCAAAAACGAATGAGTGATGTATTTACATTAAATGCCTTGGCTATTTCGCCAATACTATAATATCGCTTTTCGGGTAAATCTATGTGCATTAATCTAACGATTGATTTTCTAAAGAAGCATGTTCTAACAGTTTGTTAAATTCTTCAGAAGTTAAACTACCATAATAGAAGTTAATAGGGTTAATGCGTTGCCCATCTTTAAATATTTCATAATGTAAATGTGGTGCTTCAGAGCGCCCCGTACTACCTACAAAACCTATCAAATCACCTCTCTTTACTTTTTGATTTTTTCTAACATTATATCTGTAAAGATGTGCATACAAACTAACATAGCCATAACCATGATCAATTCTTATATGGTTGCCATAACCAGAGGCACTATTATCGGCACGCTCTACAATACCATCACCCGATGCATAAATTGGTGTGCCGCGAGGTGCTGTAAAATCCATACCCCAATGCATTTTTCTAACTTTAGTAAAAGGATCTGAACGCATTCCAAAGCCAGATGCCATACGCGTTAAATCTTTGTTTCTCACAGGTTGAATGGCAGGAATAGCTTCCAAAAGTTTTTCTTTTTCGGCGGCTAGTTTTGCTATTTCATCTAATGATCTTGATTGTACAACAATTTGTTTTTGTAATATATCAATACGTTTGTTACTTTCAATTATCAACTTAGAGTTATTAAAACCTTCTAAGTTTTTATATCTATTTACACCACCAAAACCCGCTCTTCGTTGTTCGTCAGGAATTGGATTGGCTTCAAAATATGTGCGGTAAATAGTATTGTCTCTATCGGCTATGTTAGCTAAAACAATTTCAGCTTGAGCCATTTTTTTATTAAGCAACTCAAATTGTAGTAAGGTGTTTTGTAAGTCTCTTTTAAGAGCACGTTCTTTTGGTGTTTCAACATATTGATTTGCTATAAAAACAAAAATAAAACCAAAAAAAGCAGACGCCAACATAAATATAAAAGCGTATTTAAGTGTAGTTCGCTTTTTACGTTCTATTTTTTTATAAGAGAGTGACTCTGGGTCGTAATAATATTTTACCTTACTCATTCCTTAATTTATACTATTTTTGCAATTGCTCTATAAAAGTAATTATTTTTATAACTCATTATATAGCAATATCAAAATAAACGAGTAAATATAAAAATTGTTTTGCAATTAATATAGTTTAACAACAAGGTAACGACAAAAGTTGATGAATTCACAAGATATAAGATTAAAATTTTTAAGCTTTTTTGAAAGTAAAAAACACAGTATAGTGCCTTCTGCACCAATGGTATTAAAAGACGACCCAAGTTTAATGTTTGTAAACTCTGGTATGGCTCCTTTTAAAGAATATTTTTTGGGTAATGCTGTACCAAAAAACACCAGAATAGCCGATACACAAAAATGTTTACGCGTTTCTGGTAAGCATAATGACTTAGAAGAAGTAGGTTATGATACTTACCATCATACCTTGTTTGAAATGTTGGGCAACTGGAGTTTTGGCGATTATTTTAAAAAAGAAGCTATTGCATGGGCTTGGGAGTTATTAACAGAAGTATATGGTATTAATAAAGATATTTTATACGTAACTATTTTTGAAGGAAGTGATGATGCCGATAAGCTTGAAATTGATTCAGAAGCCTATAATTTATGGAAACAATTTATTCCTGAAGAGCGTATTTTAAAAGGAAATAAAAAGGATAACTTTTGGGAAATGGGAGATCAAGGACCTTGCGGACCATGTAGTGAAATTCATGTAGATATAAGATCGGAAGAAGAAAAAGCCAAAACCCCAGGACAAGACTTAGTAAATAAAGACCACCCTCAAGTTATAGAAATTTGGAATTTAGTATTCATGCAATACAACCGAAAAGCCAACGGAAATTTAGAAGCGTTACCAAATAAACACATAGATACAGGAATGGGTTTTGAGCGTTTGTGTATGGTTTTACA
>JALRJA010000220.1 GCA_023255235.1 Flaviramulus sp. | reverse complement strand
AAATACGTTCTAGCCAAAAGAGCCTTAACAGCAGTAGCCGATAGAGTATTAGAGTTTCCACTTCTAGAAGTAGGTTTCATTAAAGATATTGCCATAGTCATATCTGAAATTATTTGATCATATACTTCTTTAACGGTATTTTCTTGTTATTAACTATAATATGGTTTTCATCATAAGAAACAGCATAATTAAAAACCCCATGAACACTATCATATTTTAATAAATGACTTAAGGTTTTCGTGTTTGCTAAATCATTAATTGCAACAACTTGTATGTTTTTATAGTCTTGAAGCAATCTAAAAACACGTCTTCCAATTCTACCAAAACCATTAATAGCAACATGTATCATGACTAATTAATGTGTTTTTGAGCATGGTAAGAAGACCTTACTAAGGCACTACTTTCTACATGACGAAAGCCTAATTCTAATCCTATTTTTTTATATTTTTCAAATACATCAGGATTTATAAATTGCTTTACAGGCAGATGCTTTTTACTAGGTTGTAAGTATTGACCAATGGTAACAACATCAACCTCATTATTTTTTAAATCATGAAGTGTTTCAATAACTTCTTCTTCGGTTTCTCCTAAACCAAGCATAATACCAGATTTTGTTCTACGTTGCCCTTGTTGTTTTAAGTATTTTAAAACAGCCATGCTTCTATCATATTGAGCTTGTATTCTAACTTCACGTGTCAACCTACGAACTGTTTCAATATTATGTGATACAACCTCAGGTTTAACCTCAATAATTCTATCTATATGATGTTCAATACCTTGAAAATCTGGAATAAGAGTTTCAAGAGTGGTTTCAGGGTTCATACGCCTAACAGCTTTAACCGTTTCTGCCCACATAATACTGCCCATATCTTTTAAATCATCTCTATCAACACTGGTTAAAACAGCGTGTTTAATTTTCATAATTTTTATAGAGCGAGCAACTTTTTCTGGTTCATCCCAATCTACAGCTTCTGGTCTTCCTGTTTTAACACCACAAAAGCCACAAGAACGAGTACAAATATTACCTAAAATCATAAAAGTGGCTGTTCCTTCACCCCAACATTCGCCCATATTAGGACAACTTCCAGAAGTACAAATAGTATTAAGTTTATACTTATCTACCAACCCTCTTAATTCGGTATATTTTTTTCCTGTAGGAAGCTTTACTCGAAGCCACTTTGGTTTGGGTTTATGCTCTGGTAATATATTTGAAGATGTTTTTGTAATCATAGTTAATAAATAGTGCATGCAAAGATACAAAGTATTCTTCTAAATTCTTTTTATAAAGTAGATAGATACCAAATACTAAACCCAATTAAAAAAGCAATTCCAAACCAACTTAAAAAATGCATTTTTTTTGAAGGGTGCCATGCTTTAGGCGTATGTTTACTACATATTAATTGATAACTAATAATGGCGTAAAAAGGAGCTGTAATAAATGATAAAATGGTTGCTATTTTTATTAGTAAGCCCATTTCTGAAGCTAAAAACAAAAAGATAGCTATAGTTCCTATAGATAGCAAGGCAATCCAAAAACTGTAGTTTAATTTCAATGATTTTTTAAACAGTAATTGGGTGGTTTTTGCCATAGCTCTAGGAGAGGCATCAAGGGTTGTTAACGTGGTGCTAAACATGGTAGTAAAAGCCGCTATACCAATAATAATATAAGCCCAATTACCCAAGTTTACGGTGTACATGTTTATTAATTGACTTGAAAAAACACTTGCTGAGTCACTAAAAGTTTCGCCACTATAAAACATGACCAAAGTGCCTAAAAGCACAAAACAAACGCCTAAAATTATTGTTCCAGCATATCCTATGTTGAAATCAAAAATAGCCGATTTGGTATGGTAATGATTAGTGTCTTTGTTTTTCTCTATAGACCATAAAGATTGCCATACAGCTACATCTAAAGGTGCAGGCATCCAACCCATAAAAGCAATTAAAAAAGCAATTTCTATTGAGTTTTCTGGTAATATTTGCTTAAAAGATAGTGGGTTATGATTGTTTACTACTGCCATAATTACCGCAACTATAGTGCTAATGGTTAAAGTGATAATAATAATTTTCATCAAATTATCTAGTAGTTTATACTTACCAATAATTAGCAAGCTTAAACAAATAGCAAGAATAATTATTGTCCAAATCTTTATGCCTATAACGCCGCCAAATAACGATGATGCAATACCGGCAGTTACAATGGTAACCGCAGTTTGTATTGTAAACATGGTAGCTAGCGATACTATAAAATAAGCAACTAATACACCTTTGCCCAATTTTTTATACCCATCTAGAAGGCTTTCACCGGTTGCAGTTGCGTAACGAGGTCCAAATTGAAAAAAAGGATACTTAACCAAGTGTATTAAAAGCAACGCCCAAAGTAGCCCTAAACCAAAATCGGCACCAGCTCTAGTAGATTGAACCAAATGCGATACACCTATTGCTGCACCAGCAAACAGTAACCCTGGACCAAGGTTTTTAAGTTTATTAATCATGTTCTTTTTCTCTAATTATTTCAGCCAGAAGTTTTTTAGCACGCAGCAATTTTACCTTCACATTATTAATAGGCTCATTTAGTTCATGGGCAATTTCTTTATAACTTAGCTCTTGAAAATATCGCAAATTTATAAACGCTTGATAATGGGGTTTAAGCTTTTTAATGTCGCGTAATAATTTTGCCAAATGCTGTTCTGTAATTAGGGTGTCTTCTGGAGATGGTGATTCATCTAAAATTTGAAAAGCTTCGTTGTCATGTTTAGATAAAACTTGAGAAATAGAGTTTTTTTCTTTTCGTAATAAATCAATGTGAATATTTTTAGAAATAGTAATCAACCATGTTTTAAATTTGAAAGAGTCATCAAAAGTTTCAATTCTATCAAAAGCCCTAGAGAATGTTTGAATGGTAATATCTTCGGCATCATTTTCATTGTGAGTTCGTTTTAATTGAAACCCAAAAACATCGTCCCAAAAGGTATCTAATAAATAATTAAACGCTTTTTGGTCGTTTGCTTTAGCACGTTTTATGGCATCTTTTATTTCCAATAATTAGCGTTTGAAAATGAGATTATGTATAAAGATAGTCAATTGTACACTAATTAAAAATAGTTCTAAAAAAGGAATCCAAATTAAAAGGTCATTTTCATTTAATTTTTTTAATGAAATTCCATGAATAATATATTGTAATATTAAATAAAATAATAACAAACTACCTACTATGTGCCATTTGTATGCGAAAGACAATAATAAAATTATTAAAAACCAAAATAAAAGTTGTGTAATGTAAATGAAGCCGATTAAAATTTTATGGTTTTGCTTATACTTTAAAAGACTTAATGTATCGTGTTTTTTTTGTTTAAACCAATGTTTAAATGAAGTTGCAGGCATAGATTCTGTAAAACTTTCTTTTGAAAAACAAATAGTTGTATTGGTACTATTGGCTATTTGATTTACAAACAACTCGGCTTCGCCATTTGGCACTTTTATGTGGTTCATAAAGCCATTAGCATTAAAAAACATAGTTTTAGTATATGCTATATTGTTACTAACACCTATGAAAGGCTTACCTAGTTTTGTAAAGGCAAAACACGATATGGCTTTTACCGAAGATTCAAAACGAATGATTTTGTTTAAAAACGACTTCTTAATTTTTGTGAAACCTTTATGACCTAAGATGATTGTTTTTTTATCACTAAAATTAGAACTCATTTCATATATCCATTTATTAGATAAAGGCTTACAATTAGCATCAATAAATAAAAGGTAATCATTTTTAGAAGCTTTAATACCTAAAGTTAGTGCATATTTTTTATTACCCCAGAAAGCTTCAATATTTTTCACATCAACAATTTTAATATTTTGATGACTTGCTGCGAAGTGATTCATCACCTTTAGAGTTTTGTCATAAGAAGCGTTGTTAATTAAAACAATTTCAAAATTAGGATAATCTTGTTCAATAACAGAAGGTAAAAATGCTTTTAGATTTTCAGCATCATTTTTAGCATAAATAACGACCGAAACAGCTGTTTTTTTTATGGTTTTTTGGGAAGGTTTTTCAAAAGCAAACTTCATAAATAGAACCTTTATAAACAATTGAAAAACTGCAACAACAAGCAATGTGTAGAAAACACCAAGAAGCATATAGTTTTACGAATGTTGAGGTTTGTCGCAATTGGCAAATTGGTCTGGTGTTTTGCCACAAAAACCACAAGCTTCGCCAGTTTTATTTAAAACAGGGTTTTGGCTAGCACAAGTGCCAGCAAATTCACCATCTTTTTTTGCCCAAAGTTTAATTGCAATACCGGCAATTCCTAAGCCTAATAAAATGATAGTTATTATAAGAAGTTTCATGGTAATTTTTTACAAAGATATGATTTTGTATCTTAATTTTTAAGAAACCTATTTTAAAATAGTTTATTAAATATGATAAAAAAACTGTAAATTTAGGGTTTAACACCTAAAATTTATATTATTATGAAAAAATTATTTGCAGAGTTTTTTGGAACTTTTTGGCTTGTTTTTGGAGGCTGCGGTAGTGCAGTTTTTGCAGCAGGCTTTCCAGATTTAGGAATTGGATTTGCTGGCGTTGCCCTAGCTTTTGGTTTAACAGTTTTAACTATGGCTTATGCTGTTGGTCATATTTCAGGAGGGCATTTTAATCCTGCTGTTTCATTGGGTTTATGGGCAGGAGGAAAGTTTCAAGCTAAAGATTTATTGGGGTATATTATTGCTCAATTAATAGGAGCTATTGTAGCTGCTGGAGCTTTATATTTAATACTAACCAATAAAGCAGATTTTGTTACTATTGGCGGTTTTGCATCAAATGGTTATGGAGAATTATCGCCTGATGGTTATTCTATGACTGCTGCTTTAATTGCCGAGTTTTTATTAACCATGTTCTTTTTATTAATTATTTTGGGAAGTACTAATGATAGAGCTCCAAAAATGTTTGCACCTTTAGCTATAGGTTTAGGATTAACTTTAATACATTTAATAAGTATTCCTATAACAAACACATCTGTAAACCCGGCTCGTTCTACTAGTCAGGCTTTATTTGCTGGAGCAGAATATACAAGCCAATTATGGTTGTTTTGGGTAGCACCTATTGCTGGTGCTATAGTTGCTGGTTTTATACACAAAGCATTTTTTGATAAAGAATAGTAAAAAAAAGGGGTTTTTTTAAACCCCTTTTTTTATTATTTTATTGCAAACTAATTTGTGCTACTGCGTTGTTTGTTGACGCTATGCTATTTCCGCCTTTAGGTTCTATAGTAATGCTTAATGCAAGGGCATCTTCCATGTATGGAATGTTTTGTAGTTTTCTGTCTGATTCGTTTAAAATACCTAAACTCACCATTTTACCTTGTAATTCTGCCCAAATTTGATAGCATTGTTCATCGGGTAATTTTGGCAATGAAACCACATCAATCATTGATGTTTTTTCTTTTGGATTAATGTATGCAACGGTTTTTAAATCTTTGGCTCTTTCATTACCTGAAATAATATACTTTTCGGTTTCTGGATTGTTTAGTTTTAAAAGTTGCCTCATAACATTATCAAGCAATTTATTATTTTTTTCAATATCGCTTCTTAAATCAAAAATTTCATCTACAACTACTTGATTTTCTTCAGATAGTTTTTGGTTTTGGCGAAGGTCTTTTACTTGTTTCAAGTATTGGTGCCTCACCTTGGAATGTATTGCATGAAGGTATTGCAATTAACCTTGGTACATCCGTTGGAACAATTGCTTTTGTAATAAGTTTTTTCGTTTTACTTCTTTGGTATTTTTTGGATCAAAAAATTGGAATGGGAACAATCATTAATTTTATAATCATTGCAATTTCTTTTAATCCCATTCCTCTGACTGCCTTTGCAACTATTGATATTGGTAATGCAAAAATAGTTAATGCCATTCCTGACAATAGAGTAAAAACTAAAAACCCAATAGGGTCTGTAATTTTTGGAATATCAG
>JALRJA010000242.1 GCA_023255235.1 Flaviramulus sp. | reverse complement strand
TATTGAAAACCTTTTTTTTAATATTAAAACCTACCAAGGTGAAACCATAACAAACTTAGATGTTTTTGTAAATAAATTTGAAGATGATAACCCCAGAAAAGAAAAGAGCAACTTTCTTTTATCATCTAGTGATGTTTCTATTTACAACAGCATATTTAAATTATCAGACGACAATAAAGAAACATCAAAAATACTGCACTTAGAAAATTTAAATATTAATGCCACCAATTTTTTAATTAACGCTAGTGATGTAAGTGCCAGAATTAATACACTAAATTTTAAAGACAGTAGAGGTGTTGAGGTTAAAAATATGATGACAAATTTTGCATACACCGTATCTGATATGACTTTTGATAATTTGCAAATTAAAACCCCAAAATCGGTTTTAAACGGTAAATTAAAATTTTTATACAAAAGAGAAGACCTGCAATATTTCACAGATAAGGTTCAAGTTGAAGCAAGTTTTAAAGATTCCAATATATTTTTAAATGAACTCAATTCATTTTACAACGAGTTTGGTAACAACCAATCTGCTCAATTTAGTGTAAATCTATCGGGTACTTTAAATAATTTACAAACCAAAAATTTAGAGCTACAAACCAATACAAACACTTTGGTTTATGGGAATATAAGTTTTGAAAATTTATTTAATAAAGAAGCCAATAATTTTTATATGAATGGCAACTTTACAAATTTAACATCAACATATAGCAATTTAAAAGCCTTGCTACCCAACATTTTGGGCGAAGCTATACCAACGTCGTTTAATAAATTGGGCGTTTTTACCATATCGGGAATTTCACAAATAACAGCCAATAATATAATTGCAGATATTGATATTAATACAGATTTGGGTTTTGTGTATTCTAATCTTGAAATCAATAAAATAAAGGAAATAGATAAAGCCAACTACAAAGGAAACATCATTTTTAAAGAATTTAATTTTGGTGCTTTTTTAAACGACCCAAAAGTAGGAATAGGCTCTTTAAATTTCACAGTAAACGGTAGAGGTTTTATTCCAGAAACCCTAAATACACAAGTAAAAGGCGACATTTTTGAAATAGAATTTAATGATTATAATTATAAAGGAACAAAAGTAGCAGGTACTATTAAAAATAAAATTTTTGATGGAAATCTACTTATTAACGACCCAAACTTGAGCTTAAATTTTAATGGATTAATTGATTTTTCAGAAAAAATAAAAAAATATGATTTTGAAGCAGAAGTAAATTATGCCAATCTAAAAGCACTAAATTTTGTAAAAAAAGACAGTATTTCAAATTTTTCAAGTAAGGTTAAAATGAATATGAATAGCAGCAATTATGATGATGCCTTCGGAAAATTAACCTTTGAAAATACAGTTTATAAAAATCAAAACGATACCTATTATTTTGATGCTTTTTATATGTCTTCAAGATTTCAAGATAACATTAGGTATATAGCCTTTAACTCTCCAGATATTATTGAAGGCGAACTAAAAGGGCAATTTTTATTCAAAGATTTAAAAAAACTATTTGAAAACGCCATAGGGTATATTTACACCAACTATAAACCTCATAAGGTTAAAGAAAATCAGAGTATAGATTTTAACTTTAAAATTTACAATAAAATTGTTGAAGCTATTTTTCCAGAAATTCAACTTGGCAAAAACACATACATACGCGGTAGAGTTGAAAGTAAAGAAGAACGGTTTAAACTCACTTTTAAATCACCAGAAATTAAATTTTTAAACCATTTTGCAAGCAATATAGAGCTGCAAGTAGATAACAGTAACCCTGTATTTAATACCTTTATTGAAATAGATAGTTTAAACACCAAATACTATAATGTTTCAAAGTTTAATTTAATTAATGTAACAGTAAATGATACCCTGTTTATGCGTTCTGAGTTTAAAGGAGGAAAAAACAATAACGATATTTTCAACCTTAGTTTTTACCACACTATAAACGATGAAAGTGAATCTGTAATTGGGTTTAAAAAATCGGATGTTACTATCAAAAACACCAAATGGAATATCAATGAATTGGAAGACAAATTTCATAAAATCGCATTTGATAAAAAGCTAACAAAATTTAATATTAATAAATTTAAAATCAATCATAATAACGAAGAAATAAGACTTTCAGGCTTTTTAAAAGATTCTACTCAAAAAGATATAAAGCTTAATTTCACCAATGTAGATTTAGCTAAAATAACACCCGACATAGATAGCTTATCGCTATCAGGAAATGTAAATGGGAAACTAGATATTTTACAAAAAAACGGTAGTTATTTACCAAACTCAACTATTGTAGTTGATGATTTTAAGGTTAATAATTTCCTTTTAGGTTCTTTTGATGCTACCATAACAGGAAATGAAACCCTAACCAATTATAAGGTTGATGCCAATATTAAAGGCGATACATCAAAAGCCTTTAGTGCAAAAGGCGATGTGTATGTAATGGGCGAGCAATCAACAATAGATGTATTGTTAAATTTTAACAACTTTAGTTTAGCTCCTTTAAACCCACTATTAGACGGCGTTTTAAACAATATACGAGGCGACATTACAGGCAATGTTAACGTTGTTGGAAATTTAAAACTACCAGACATTAACGGCAATTTAAACCTAAACAAAGCAGGTATGGGAATACCTTATCTAAATGTAGATTATAATTTTAACAATAATGCTTCTATAACTTTAAAAAACCAAACATTTGTTTTTAATAACATACAGTTAACAGATACAAAATATAATTCTAAAGGGCGTTTAAATGGTTCGTTAAGTCATGTAAATTTTTCAAAATGGAATTTAGGCTTAGACATATCAGCATCCAGACTATTAATTTTAGATACCAAAGAAACCGAAGAATCTCTTTACTACGGTACGGGTTTTATTGGCGGAAATGCCACATTAATTGGTCCAACCGATGAACTTGTAATTAGTGTTGTAGCAGAAACAAAAAGTGGTACAGTATTTAAAATTCCATTAAATGATGCCGAATCTTTTGGTGATAACTCCTATATCCATTTTATAACTAAAGAAGAAAAAGAAGCCAAAAAAGAAGGCAGTAACCTAGTTTTTAATGACATAAAAGGCATAGAATTAGACTTTGATTTAGATGTGACTCAAGATGCCGAAGTTGAAATTATTATAGATAAAAACACCGGGCACTCACTAAAAGGAAGCGGTCAAGGAGGGTTATTGGTAGAAATTAATACCAACGGTAAATTTGATATGTGGGGAGATTTTGCGGTATTTGAAGGCGTTTATAATTTTGCCTATGGCGGCATTATTCAAAAAGCCTTTATGGTGCAACCCGGAGGAACCCTAAATTGGGAGGGCGACCCTTTAAAAGCAAGAATAAATATGTTAGCTATTTATAAAACACAAGCAAACCCGTCACCCTTATTAGATAATCCAATAAATAGAAGCATTCCTGTTGAACTAAATATAGCTTTAACAGGCGATTTAGAACAACCAGACCCTGAATTTAGTTTTAATTTTCCTAATGTAAACTCAAATATAAAATCAGAGCTTAATTACCTTTTAGAATCTAAAGACGAACGTGATAGACAAGCCCTATTACTAGTAGCTACAGGAGCTTTTTCAAGAGGATTTGACGACTTAAGTCCATCAGGAACCATAGCAGAACGACTCAATGGTATAATAAATAGTATATTTACAAGTGACGATAGTAAACTCAATATTGGTATAAACTATGAAGCAGGCCAAAACAGGCCAGACTATCAAACAGATAATAGAGTAGGTGTAACGCTTCAAACACAAATTAGTGACCGTGTACTTATTAACGGAAAAGTTGGTGTGCCTGTTGGTGGAGCCTCAGAAACCGTTATTGCTGGCGACGTAGAAATTAGCTTTCTTTTAAACGAAGAAGGTACTTTAACTGCCAAAGTATTTAATAGAGAAAACAGCATCCAAAATTTTGGTGAGCGAATTGGTTATACACAAGGTTTAGGGCTTTCATATAATGTAGATTTTAATACCTTTAAAGAACTTATACAAAGGCTTTTTAAAAACCAAAAAAAAGAATCTGAAGCTTCAGAAGAATTAAAAGAAGAAAAACAAAACACAGCTCTGCCAAATTATATACTTGTAAAGCCTGCTTCAAAAAAATAAACCCTTTTTTTATCAACTAAAACGTTGTAGTTTTAAAGTCTGGTATAAATTACTGTAAATCCTTTAGATATGTACTATTTGTTTAGTAATTTTACGGGGTTAAATAAAAAATTTAATGTCAAAAACTATAAAAAAATTAGCAGTATTAACTTCAGGAGGCGATTCGCCAGGCATGAATGCAGCTATACGCTCGGTAGTTAGAACGTGTGCTTTTCACAATGTACAGTGCGTTGGCGTTTATAGAGGTTATGAAGGCTTAATTGAAGGCGATTTTAAAGACATGAACGCTAGAAGCGTTAAAGGTATAATAAACAAAGGCGGAACCATACTTAAATCGGCACGTTCTAATGAGTTTAGAACCAAAGAAGGCAGGCAAAAAGCCTTCAATAATTTAGTTCAAGCTAATATAGATGGTCTTGTAGTTGTTGGTGGCGATGGCTCTTTTACCGGAGCTCTTATTTTTAACCGTGAGTTTGGTTTTCCAGTTATGGGAATTCCTGGAACCATAGACAATGATATTGTTGGCACATCACACACGCTAGGTTTTGATACAGCTTTAAACACTGTTGTTGATGCCATAGACAAAATACGCGATACAGCGAGTTCTCATAACAGGTTGTTTTTTGTTGAAGTTATGGGAAGAGATGTTGGTCACATTGCATTAAATGCCGGAATTGCCGGTGGAGCTGAAGAAATTTTAATCCCCGAAGAAGATTTAGGATTAGATAGATTGGTTGACTCTTTAAACCGAAGCAGAAAATCTGGAAAAACCTCAAGTATTGTCATAGTAGCAGAAGGCGATAAAATTGGAAAAAATATTTTTGAACTAAAAGACTATGTTGATGAAAACATGGAAGGTTATGATGTGAGAGTTTCTGTTTTAGGGCACATGCAACGAGGCGGAGCACCTTCTTGTTTTGATAGGGTTTTAGCAAGCAGAATGGGTGTTAAAGCCGTAGAATCTATTTTAGAAGGAAAAACAAACTATATGGTGGGGTTATTAAACGGAAAAATGGAATTAACACCGTTAGATAATGCCATTAAAGGAAAAACAAAAATAAATTTAGAATTATTGC
>JALRJA010000339.1 GCA_023255235.1 Flaviramulus sp. | reverse complement strand
CTTTTAATCATCATACCATTAATTTAAAAAGAGGTTGTATAATAATATTTTACAACCTCTTTTTTTTACTAAAATTCACATATAGAGGTGTATTTTATCTTTTGCCTAAATAATATTTAGGACCATCAGGGTCATTAAAGTCTATAGAAATAACATAATTACCAGCTTCTACGGCAATATTATTATCGGCATCTTGATCTAAAATATTATCGGCATTGGCATCACCGTAATCGCCTCCCCAGTTGTTGTTTTGTCTAAATTTTATTTCTCCATCAACAAGTGAAATATTTTCGGCAAACCAAACACCTGATTGTATTTCGGTTAAAGCTGCATCAGGACCAGCACCACCCCAATCATTATATCCTGAGCCAACAGCTCCCCAAACATTTGCTTCTTCAATACTATAAGAATTATCATTTAAATTAAAGGTAACTAAATAGTGTCCTTCTGTGGTAGCTATGTTATTATCTGCATCAGTATCAAGTACACCATCGTTATTTGCATCGCCTAAATCACCGCCCCAAGCGTTATTCTTTCTAAATTTTATTGCACCTGTTAAAAGTTTAACGTTAGCTTTAAAAGTATCGGTGGTATAATCATAATATAATTTAGCATCTGGACCAGCATTACCCCAATCATTAAAACCAGATCCTACTAGGCCCCAAGTAAAAGGTTCTATAGTATATGAATTATCATTTGTATTAATGGTGATTTTATAATCTCCGGCAGTAACATCAATATTATTATCTGCATCTGAATCTAGAACGCCATCATTATTAGCATCACCTAAATCACCACCCCACGCATTGTTTTCGCGGAATTTAATTTGACCGTCAACTAAATTTACATAAGATACAATAACACCTGGTGTGTTTGTAGTATAAAATTTAGCATCTGCAAATCCGCCCCAGTTATTATACCCAGAACCTACAACACCCCATGAAGCAATTTCAAAAGAACCACCTCCAGTAGTTACTTCTGGTAAGTGTAAGGTAAGTGCTTGAGATGCTGAGTAAACAGGCAACACATCATCTGAGCCTACTGAAGCTCTTATTCTAAAATAAACGTTGCCAGTATCTGGGTTTTCTGTATTAGGGTCATTATCTAAACCAGCTTCTTCAGCGTAAGTTAATAATTGACCTATGGTAACTGCTAGTTCATTACCATTGGTTTCTACTAAATCTTCAGCATCTGTAAAATCGCCAATTATAGACTTTTGAAGCATATAATTTACAACTGTTGGTACACCAAAATTAGCATTAGTCCATGTAAAACGCTCTCCTAAATTACCTGAGGTTTGTGTTGTTAATACGTATTGTTCTAGAAAAGAGTTTGTAAAGCTCACACCATCGGTTGGTTCTTGAGCTGTAAATACTAAATCATCTTCTTGTTCACATGCATTAAAGCTTATAAAAGCAATTATTAAAAGTGATAAAAGTTTTATATTATTTTTCATGATATTGTTTTTTAAATTTAGTTTGTTAGTTGTATCCTGGGTTTTGAGTTAAATTAGGGTTTGCTAGCAAAGCGGCAGATGGAATAGGGTATAAATTATAGGTGTTTGGAATTGCTGTACCGTTTCTCATGCCTCCTTTCCAAGGCCAGAGGTAGGTATTTCCTGTAAACATTCCAAAACGTATTAAATCAGTACGTCTATGCCCTTCAAGATTAAGTTCTCTACCCCTTTCATCAATAATAAATTGAAGTGTTAACTGCCCTTGTGTTATAGAACTAGCGTTTGATCTATTTCTTACTTCATTTACGCGTTGTACAGCTGTTCCCATGTCTGTTCCTGTAGCTCCTCTAACAGCACACTCGGCATACATTAGGTATGCATCTGCTAGTCTAAAAAGAGGAAAATCTGTAGGTGAAAAACTAGAAGCTAGCGAGGTTCCTAAAAAGCTAGTGTTTCTAAATTTAACTGAAGGGTAACCATCACGCCATTGTTTATAATCTTCCATTTCGTAATTATGACCTGTAGTCCAAAACAAGCTTGCTCTTACATCGGTACTAGTATTTAAATCTCCAAATAAACCATACCACGCTTTAGTAGCTCTATGACCACCCCAGCCTTCGGTTGCTCCAAATTGAGATAATGGCGTTGTATCTGCAAGTAAACTACCATTTACTATGTAAGTGGTGTTACCATAACTTCGACTTACTTGAGCATCTGCAATTAATGGAAAAATAATTTCAGTTGAATTATGATTATCTGCAGAAAAAATACTTACAAAATCTGATGCTAAAGTATAGTTACCTTCGGTGATTACTTTATTTGCAAAACTAGCTGCTTCTGAGTATCGGGGTGTTTGTGTATATACTTCAGCATTTAAATACAATTTAGCTAATAGCATTTGGGCTGCGCCTTTAGTGGCTCTTCCGTATGTATTGCTTGCTGGTAATAAAGGTTCAATAGCCAATAGTTCTGCTTCTACAAAATTAAATAACTCTATACGAGACGCTTCTGGTAAAGCTTCTGTTTCACCAAAATTATCTTCTGTTATTAACACACCTTTTCCAAATACATCAATTAAATAGTAATTTGCTAAAGCTCTAATAAATCGCACTTCAGAAATAACGCCTTCTTTATTTTCTATATCTACGTTTTGAAGTATTGCTAATAGGTTGTTACATTGAGGAATGGTAAAGAAAATTCTGTTATATAAATATCTAAAAAATTTATTTTCTGGAGTCCAATCACTAGTTGTTGTTAATTGGTCTAGACCATTATCTCCCCAACGGTTTTTCATGCCGTCTGCAGCAAAATCTTGTAAGTTTACAATACCCCTTAAAAAAGGAGATTCTCCCGCATCGTCACTTATATCAGAACTTCCAGGGCCATCAGCACCTGATAGTGCAAATGAACCATACAGACGTGATAAAATACCTTCAACGGCTAATGGGTCTTGAGCTAAAAGCTCTTCTAAAGACAGTTCTATTAATGGTTTGGTATTCAAATCATCTGTACACCCTGTGTTTAAAGCTGACAAGACAAGCAAACCAAATAGTAATTTTAATATGTTATTTTTCATGTTTTTCATCTATTCAAAAATTTATTGTTTTTTAAATTCTCCTTTAAGCTTTTTGTTTGGCAACAAAAAATCGTTATGGTTTGTTATCATAGTTTAAAAATCAATATTAATACCTAAGTTATATACTGTTGGTCTTGGGTAAAAATTATTATCAATACCTGTAAAGTTTTCTGGGTCTTGACCTGAGTAGTTTGTAAATATAAATGGGTTGTTTACTGCTCCATAAATATTTAATTTCACATTATCAAAAAGCTTAGTTAAGGTATGCCCTATTACTATATTTTCACATCTTAAAAATGATGCGCTTTCTATAAAGTAATCAGAATATTGAATGGGGTCAACTATATCTGTAATAACAGGGTTTGCTTCGCCGTTAAAAAAGTTTAATGCGTTGTTAAGGTATGTTCCATCAAAAGATAATACGTTTTCAATATCGCCATGAGTTAAACGTCTTGAGTTATAAATTTCGCCGTCTAATTGTCCTCTAAAACTGGCACTAAAATTCCAGTTTTTATAGTTCATATTAAACCCAAAACCAAATGTCCAATTAGGTTGTATAGATCTGTAATATCTATCGTCTTCAGTAATTTTATTATCGCCATTTAAATCAACAAACGATCCTAAAATGGGGTTACCATCAACATCATAAACCTGTTTAAGCACCCATGCAGAAGCAGCTTGTTGGCCTAAAGCATGTCTTAATAAAACATTTCCTGTTCCTATTGCTAAACCACCATCTTTAGCATTAATTTGTTCATTACCTTCTAAATCGGTTATTTCGGTGAAGTTATAGGCTAAATTTCCATTTATTGATAATTGGAAAGTTTCGTTTTGTATAGGGTTTAGATTTAAATTTAATTCAAACCCTTTACTTTCTGTGTCTCCAACATTTTGAATTAAGCGATCACTTAAAGCCTGTCCTGGAGGCACATTTGTTAAAACCAACAAATCTGATGTTATTCTCTTATAGATATCAAAAGAACCCGAAACAAAACTATTTTTAAAAAAGTCAAAGTCAACACCTAAATTGTATGTGGTAGTTTTTTCCCAAGTTAAGTCTGGATTAAACTCTTTGGCATTATAAAGGTTTACTCCCGATATATATTGACTTTCAGGTGATCCTATTTCAAATAATGGAATGGAAGGATAAAAACCTACTTCACCAGAAATATCTTGTTGACCTGTTTGCCCCCAGCCTAAGCGAATTTTAAAATCATTAACAAATTTTACATCTTGTAAAAAACTTTCTTCTTTAAGTTTCCAAGCTAAAGCAGCAGATGGGAAATAACCCCAACGATTGTCTTCTGTAAAAAAAGAAGACCCATCAGCTCTTAAAGAAGCTGTAAGTAAATATTTGTTTGCAAAATTAAAATTAGCTCTACCAAAAAAGGATTGCAAATTTAATTCATTAAAATACCTGTTATTAGGATTTAATGGATCTACTCTTAGGCCTCTTACACCTGTTGATGCGTCATTTTCAAACTCATCTTTATTAC
>JALRJA010000020.1 GCA_023255235.1 Flaviramulus sp. | reverse complement strand
TGGGTCAAAAACATTTTCTACGGTTAATAATAGTGTTTTATTTAATAGCTTAATGTTAATAAGTATTGGTAGTTGCTTTCCTTTGGTCATATTTGAATACTTAAATGCATTTTCTATAAAAGGAATAAGCAATAGAGGTGGAATTTGTTGATTAAAGTTGTCTATAGAGCTTATAAATTTTACATCATTTTTTTTACCTGTTCTGGCATTTTGTAAATTAATATAATCTTTAATAAATTTAAGTTCTTGATTAATATTTACATTGTTTTTATTCCCTTCATGAAGCATATAATGCAAATTGTCAGACAGCTGTAATATTCTATCAGGCAGCCCTTTGTCTTTAGCTATGGCATTTGCATAAAGCATATTTAATGTGTTGAATAAAAAATGTGGGTTTACTTGTGCTTTTAAGCCATTTAGCTCTGCATTTATTCTTTCTTGTTCACTTTTTTGTAATGCCTGTTGATTTAAAACATTCTTTTTGAAAATAAGTATGGTTATAAAAAAAATATTTACAAAAATGTATTCTACAAACTTGGTTATATAACAAATTTGTAGATCACAATGGCAGTCATCAATATATATTAGTGTTAAACAATTAAGAAGAACGCTTAGTTTTAAAACGCCAAGTGCTATAAAGAAATAGAGTTTATTTTTAAAAAATTTGTTAAATAAAAAATATGTTGTGTATATGCTTATAGATAAGAACAACATGGCTATAAGATTGTCTGAAAAATCATAACCAAAGCTCTCACGGTCACCAAATTTTATTATTGGATAAATAAAGTAAAGTATCCAAAATAAAATGTGAAGCACTATTTCTTTATGTTTAAAGCTTAAAAAGTTATTGATTTGCATCTTACTAATTTATAATTTTTTACTCTAAAACACCGCTTTTATATTCTCTATCTTTTTTATTTCTTTCTTTTTCTTCACCTGAATTAAAATAATATGAGAACGATAAATATAGCATTCTAGATTGTGGCTTAAATTCAAAATTATCTACAAAACCATCTCCAACATTATTTCCTTTCCATTTTAATGTATTAAATATATCAGTTACTCTTAAATTTAAATTAGCATTTTTAAAGATTTCATATCGTGTGGCGAAATCTATTTTTTGCGTTTTTTCATAACTTTCAAAAAAACCTTCTTCAGGACCGTAATAAATCCAAGAAACATCAAACTTTAATTTTTTAGTTGCTTTTATTTGATTTCTAAAAGAAAAGCCATATTCTAAAGATAAATCGTTTACAAAAGTGTTATTGGTATGGTTTAAATTTTCAAGATAATAATTAAAATCAAAATGACTATTTAACCATTTTATGGGTTTGTAGTTAATGTTCAATTCTGTTCCGTAGGCGTTACTACTGCCTTGATTACTAAAAGTAGAAACAGTTGTTCCTTCATTATTTAAATAAAAGTTTGAAACAATAATACTTTCTTTTAATCTATAAAAAATGGAAGGCATAAAAGACAGTTTGTTTATTTCAAAACTACCGGATATTTCAAAATTATTTGAAAATTCTGGGATTAAACTTGGATTTCCTTGACTAATCATAAATTCATTAACTTGAGATACAATAGGGTTTACTTGATATAAAGAAGGTCTTGATGTTCGTCTATTATAACCAAATACTAGCGAATTTTTTTTCTTTAATTTATATTTTAAGTGAAGTGATGGAAATAAGTTTGCAAAAGAGTTTTCTACTACTACATTACTAGTTATAATATCTGCATTGCGTTCGTATAATTCGCCTCTTAAGCCTACTTGCAAATCTAATTTTGAAAAATAAATTCTAGTTAAACCATATAATGCATGTGTTTTTTCTCTATTTATAAAATCTTCTTGATTTGCTATTTCATTATCTATATTGAATGCGAATAATTTATTGTTTAGTTTGCTACTGCTCCATAGATATCCCATTTCTACTTCAAATTTTTTACTAATAGGATTAGTATAATCTATTGCAAGGTTAGATATTAATACAGAATTATCTGTTTCGTTATCTTGTATATTTTGATTAGGTATAAAAAAGCCTTTTAGATTATTTCCATTATCAGAAACTTGAAAATCAATTTCTAGAAAACTATCTTCTTTATTAAATTTATGCCTGTAATTTGTATTAATTTCAAGTGTTTCATGGATATGTTCTCCAATACTTTTTTGATCAAGATTTACGCCTTCTTGTTCAAACTCATTTTCGTTAGATAGAGTATGCGTGTTATATGTATAATTAAGATCTGTAGAAAATTCATTTTTCTTATCAATAAACCAATCTATTCCAGTATTAAATCTTTTTACTTTTCCATCAAACAAAAAATCTGTATTTTGAATAAAAGGCCTCGTTCCTATTCTTTCTTGGTAGCTTGTGTTTTCCATGTTTTGTTTTCTGTATGAGCCACCAATCCTATAATTAATTTTATTTTTCCCATAGTTTATATTAACACCTAAATCATGGCCTAACAATGAATTAACACCTGTATTTGTACTTAATGATAAACCCTTTCTAACGTTCCTTTTGGTTATAATATTTATGATTCCTGTAATTCCGTTTGCTCTATATTTGGCAGATGGTGAAGTAATGACTTCAATTTTGTTTATCTCACTTGCTGGGATTTGTTGTAAAACTTCTGAGTTACTTAATGGTGATGGCTTTCCATTAATAAGCACGTTAACATTTTTACTGCCACGCAATGAGATACTTCCTGTTTCGTCTGCTCTAACTTCTGATAATTGACTTAAAATAGTTGCAGCACTTCCGCCTCCAGATAATAAGTCGTTACCTACATTAATTACTTTTTTGTCTATAAATTGTTCTACCGTTGTTTTCTCAGCTACAATAACGACTTCTTCTAGCATGGTTTCATCAACAACCATACTTATATCTATAGTTTTATCAATATCTTTAATTACTTCTATATTAGCTACGTATGGTTTATAACCAACATGACTTACATGTAATTTATAGTTTCCAGAACTTATATTAATTTCATAATACCCATCATCATTAGTTATAGTACTTTTAAGATATTCTCCATTAGTATCGTTTATAACAAAGGCAGCGTTAACCAATGGGCTTTTTGTGCTTTCATCTGTTATCTTTCCTTTAAGAGTTTGTGAATTAATTCCCTGACTAATGAGGGCTAATGCTATTAAAATAATTAAATTTTTCATTGTCCTATAATATTTAAATAATAGGGCAATATTATTGTATCAATTCTTTTTAGAAATATTTTTTCTGTAAACTAAGCTATTTAATCTGTTAAAAAGCGTTTTGCTTAGTAAAAGAGTGTATAGGCTCGTTTTTTTAATTCATAAAAAAAGCACTCCAATTATTAGTATATGATTGTTCATGTTTCTAGTTTCATTATCTTTAGTAGAATAAGAAGGTAATTTTTGTAAATAGTTTTAAAACAAGGGTTAGAAATACAATTTAATCCTTGTTTTATTTATAATTCTCTAATCTTTGGATAAAAGCAAAAGTATTTCTACAGTTTTTTGAAAAAATTTATTCTCAAAAGTTTCTTCTATAATGATAATGAAATCAAAGATTAACCGAAGGCAATTACTTTATATTTTGGCAAGGCAAACATCTTTGATTCACGAGCTCCTATTTATAAAATAGGAGTGGAGCGAGTAAACACTCATTATGCGACGACGTAGGAGGGGGGGAAGTGGAATATGTGTGGAATGGGGATTAATTAATATGCTCAATAACAACTTCTCCTGACACTATTTTATTATTAACATCAACACCATTAAAATTACCTTTTACTTCTTTTTTTTCTTCGGTAAAATCTAAAGCATTGACATAAATTGATATTTTTTGTAAATAGAACATTCCCGATACTGAAAAATCAAAATTTATAATTTGACCTTTATTCAAAAGACAAACCCTGTCGTCTTCAATTATTATGGAATCATTTAAGCTTACAATATTATAATGATATTTTTCGAGTCTTAGTTTTAATTTATACTTCGTTTTTTCTATTACAAATTCAAAAACATAATCTCCGTATGATTTCATTAAAATCTGAGCATATGGGCTTTTTTTTGAAAATAGTAATGGGTTCTTTATAATATTGCTTTCAACAACTAATCTGTTTTTATTTAATTCTTGACAAATTATTGGGTCAAACGATTTGTCATTTACTTCATCTTCAATTTCAATCTTAGAGTTATATTTTTTAAAAATCATTTTCCCAGCGATGGCTCTATCATATTTGTCAAACCCCGAATATGTTCCTATAAGATAATGGCGTTCATTTGGCGATGATTTCCCAATAAAGAAGATGAATTTAGCACCTTCACTTTTTTTATTACCCAGATAATATTTAGTGTCAAAGTGCACGAAATCTTCACTTTGGTTTATGTTTCCATAAAATGTATAAACCCCTTTCTCTTCATTTTCATCGGCATATATATATATCATCTCTATACTTTTCCAACCATTATATATAATTATTTGACCCTTATTCATTTTATTATCTTCTCCAAAATAATAGCAGACGTAATAATAATCTTCTAATTTAGTGTTCTTATTGATTAATTCTAATTGCGCACTTCTTTGCTTAGCTGTAAATAAATCACTTTTAATAAATTCTGTTACATTACTATACCCTAGATAATTAAAAAACAATAATTTATACTCTCTACTAATTTTTATAATGGGTTTCCCAGAACTAGCTTCTCTATGTTTATTATATAAATATTTACCATTCACATAACCTCTTAGCACAAGTTCAAGGTCGTTCTTTAAGTTTGGTTCTTCAGAATTAAAATTTCCAAAGCCATGTAATTGAGAATCTTTATATTT
>JALRJA010000002.1 GCA_023255235.1 Flaviramulus sp. | reverse complement strand
AGTCTAAGTCTAAAAAAGAGATCTTGTTACAAGAGTTTACAGATGAAGAAAAGGTACAGGCCAAAGCTTATTTTGACTGGTATATTCAGCAGATACTATACCTGTTGGCACAGCAATAATACCGTAACCCAAAATCATAACCATAGAAGCTATAAATTGCCCTAAAGGTGTTTGTGGTGCAATATCTCCAAAACCAACCGTAGTAAGGGTAACAATACACCAATAAACCCCTTTAGGAATATTGGTAAACCCATTTTCTTCACCTTCTACTAAGTACATTATGGTTCCTAAAATGACCGCTATAATTAAAACTGCAAATAAAAACACCGATATTTTTGCTCTACTTGCTTTTAAAGCATTAATTAAATTATTTGAAGCACCCAAATAGCGAGCTAGTTTTAAAATTCTAAAAATTCTTAGAAGTCGCAATGCACGTAATGTTGTTAAGGCATGAACACCTCCAAAAATTAACGATATATATTTTGGTATAGTAGATAACAAATCTATAATACCATAAAAACTAAAAATATACTCAAAGGGTTTTTTAACAGTAATAATTCGGGCAATATATTCTATGCTAAAAATAATAGTAATAACCCATTCAGATATGTTTAAAAAATCATGATACTTTTTATCTATACTATTAACACTTTCAAGCATTACTAATACAATACTAGCAAGAATAATGGCTAAAAGAGCCACATCAAATAGCCTACCTTCACGTGTATCTGCTTCATGAATAATCTCATAAAGCTTAGTTTTCCAGTGTTTTTTAGATGTGTTCATTAAGTCAAAAATAAGAAAAAGATTGTTGATTTAATTAATGATTTAATTGGATAATTTTTAAGCGTTTATTTTTTCTAATATAACTTTGTATAATATGTTGGGTATCTCTATTGTTTTGCATAGGTGTAATAATTGATTCTAAAACAGCTATATTATTTATTTGATAATTTAAATTAAAGAAGCCAATGCCTTTAAAAACACCATTTTCTATTAAAATAGCACTTCGTTCATCGATAGCACGCCCTTTGTCAATAATTACCATATTTTTTTGTGAATAACTGTTTTTATCAATTAAACTTTGTACGCGTTTATTATATAGTTCTGAAGCTTCTTTTTGTACACAAGCTCCGTTGCAAGATTTTATATCATAATTAAAACAACTTGTTTTTGTTTTGTAAATACCTGTTAATTTCTGACATAAATTATACTCTTCAACAGCTTTGGTAATAAAACTTTTTCCGCTTTGGCGGTTGCTAAAAGTGGTTATAGGTTTTTTTCTGCCATCGGCAATATCAATTTTTAAGTTAAGGTACTTTTTTTCATCAACAAAACTATAAAGTGCATGTGTAAAAACAGACCGCCTTAAAGCTCTATTAAATATAGGTTTATTGCGTTTTATTTCCTCGCTTTCTTTTAAAAGCGCTACAAGCTCACTACCTGTGGCTTCATAGGTTACCGCATAAACTTGTGATTGAATTTTTTTTGATTTTTGATTGGTGCTCGTAAAATGTTGATTGATACGTTTTTTTATATTATTACTCTTACCAATATAAATAATTTCACCTTTTGAATCGTGTATATAATAAACGCCTGTAATAGTTGGTAAACCATCTAAAATATCTAAATGTCTTGGTTCTAGTTGATACTTTGGGTTTAAGCGTATAGATTCTTTAATAATGTTCTTATTGCTATCTTTATCTAATAGTATTTTAAAGAGTTTTACGGTTGCTAAAGCATCACCTGAAGCACGATGCCTATCTGCTACAGGAATACCTAATGAGCGTACTAGTTTTCCTAAGCTATAAGAAGTTTGCCCAGGAATTAAATGTTTTGATAGTTCAACAGTGCAAAGCGATTTTCGTTCATATTCAAATCCTAAACGTTTAAACTCAGTGCGTAAAATTCTATAATCAAATTGGGCATTATGAGCTACTAAAATGCAATCGTTTGTAATTTCTACAATGCGTTTTGCTACCTCATAAAATTTTGGAGCATTACGCAACATGTTGCTATTTATACCTGTTAAGTTTACTACAAAGGGTTGTATTTCTCGCTCTGGGTTTAGCAAACTAATAAATTGATCTATTACTGTATGACCGTCAAATTTATAGATTGAATTGGAGGAGGATCAGAACCTGTATAAAAACAAACACTGTCAAATAATAGATTTGTAAGATGTATAGGAGTAAATGTTCCAAGTAGTAAGTATAATATTATAATAATAGTAATTAAGAAACTAGGTAAATA
>JALRJA010000409.1 GCA_023255235.1 Flaviramulus sp. | reverse complement strand
TGGCCATAAGCCTAATGGGACAAAGGCAGCAACTGTGGTAGCTGTTGAAATAATAATAGGAAATGCAATTTCTCCAATACCTTTTTTGGCAGCTTCAACTCTAGTAAGCCCTTCGTCTTCCATAAGACGATACACGTTTTCAACTAAAACAATACCATTGTCAACCAACATACCTAAACCCATAATAAGACCAAATAAAATCATGGTATTCATAGTAAATCCCATCATGTCTAAAATCATAAGAGACATGAACATAGACATTGGTATTGCAAACCCTACAAACAGGGCATTTTTAAACCCTAAAAAGAACATTAGCACGGTTACTACCAGAATAATACCAAATATGATATTGTTTACTAAATCATCAACTTGACCAATGGTTTTTGAAGATTGGTCGTTGGCAATTGTAACTTTTAAATCTGGCGGAAACACATTTTTGGTAGCTTGTTTTACAATAGCTTGAATTTGTTCTGCCGCAGCTACCATGTTTTTGCCTGTGCGTTTTTTTACATCAAGCATAACAACAGGGTTATCAAACTCTCTGGCGTAGGTTGTTTTATCTTCGTCTTTAAAGGTTATTTCTGCAATATCTTTTAAGTATATAGGGTTGTTGTGTTCAGACTTTACCACAAAGTTTTCAAGCTCACTAGGCGTTTCTATTTCTCCTAAAATACGAATAGTTCTGCGTTGGCCACTGGTAATTAAATTACCGGCAGACAAGGTCATGTTTTCTCTATTGATGGTATTTATTATGTCGTCAAAACTTACTTGTGCAGCCATCATTTTATAGATGTCAACAGCAACTTCAACTTCTTTTTCTTGAGCTCCTCTAATATCTACTTGTTTGATTTCTATTAAACTTTCAATTTTATCTTCAAGATATTCTCCATAGGCTTTAAGTTTATCTACAGGATAATTGCCCGATATGTTGATGTTTAGAATGGGTATTTCTTCAGACATACTTAAATCAAACACATTGGGTTCTACTTTGGCGCCATTAAAGGTTGGCCAATCTTCGCTTGCTGTTTCAGAATCTACTTCATCTTTTACTTTTTGTTTGGCAGCATCAACGGTTATGTTTTCGTCAAATTCAACAATAACCATAGAATAATCTTCTTGTGAAGTTGAGATAATTTCAACAACATTACTTACCGTTTTAAGTTTGTCTTCAATGGGGTCTGTAATGAGTTTTTCAATATCTTCGGCTGTGTTTCCTGGATATATAGAGCTTATGTATATTTTGGTTTCTTTAATTTCTGGGAAACTTTCTCGCGGCATATTAAAATAAGCTCCTGCACCCAAAAAGAGAATGACTACAATTAAAACATACATGGTAGTTTTATTATTGATAGCCCAAGATGATAAGGTAAATTCTCTATCTATTTGTTTTTTGTTTTTTTTATCAGCCATTAGTGTGTAGTATTTAGACGTTAGAATCTTTGTTGTTAGATTTTAAGTGTTTTTGAAGTCCTGTTGTCATTTTAGAAAGGTCTTCTAATAACCTATTAAACTGAGCATTTGTGTTGCCTGAACCTTCTACAATGTTTAATGCAATTGAGATGGAAGCTCTTCTGAATTGAGAACTCAAAGCGTAATCTTCATTTTTTGGAAAATGGTTAGTTAATTGGTAGGTGATATCAATAAAATCTAATGCTTTTTGATAAACCTTTAAATCCTCAAATTTGAATTTAATTTCTTTCATTTTTTAATTGTTGACTTTTACTAGTTAGTCCTTTTAGACAGTTAGAAATACGGTATTAATCAATACGTTTTCTAAAACTAAGGTCTAAAATCTATTGACTGATGAGAATTTTAACTTCTTGACCTTCTCTAACACTACGAGCTCCTTCATCAATAATGTCTTCATTATTTTTAATACCCGATAAAACTTCAATGTAATTACCTTGTGTTTTACCGGTTTTAATAAACTCACGTTTTACGGTTGCAATATTTTTAGTTTTATTAACTATGGTATAAACATACTGTTGTCCTTCGGCATCTTCTGATATAATACTTTGCGGAATTAATATGGCTTTTTCATTGGTGTAATCGTTAATTTTAAGCTTTGCTGTAAGATTGGGTTTTATGGAAGCATTTTTATTTGAAATGGCAATTTCAACTTTAAAAGTTCTGTTAGATGGGTTAATAAAATTTCCTGCTTGTCGCACAGTTGCATCCATTTCTTTTTGTAAAATGGGAAATGCCACTTTTACTTTTTTACCTTTAATAATATCTGAAATATACCGTTCTGGAACATCAGTTTCTATATACATATCATTAAGATTTACTATTCTAAATAATGGAGATTGCCCAGGAACAACTACCGAACCTTGCTCGGTAATAACATCATCAATAGTTCCAGAAAAAGGGGCTCTAACTATTGTTTTTCCTAGTTGTTGTTCTAATTGATTAACAGCTTGTTGCTGTGCTTCATAACTAGATTTTGCTTGTAAATATTGAATTTCACTACCTATTTTTTGATTCCATAGGCGTTCTTGACGCTCAAAAGTTGTTTTAGATAATGCAGCTTGAATTTTTAACTGTGCTAATTGTTGGCTTAAACCACCGTCATCAATTTTTGCTAACATTTGACCCTTGCTAACCCATTGTCCTTCTTTTACAAAAACGTGGGTTAAAATTCCTGAAAACTCTGGATGAATAACTAAATTTTCTTTTGTGTTTACATTACCTTGTAATTCAATAAAGTGTGTAAAAATGGTTTCTTTGGCAGTAAATGTAGTTACTAAAGGTACTTTTTCTTGTGGGTCTAAATCTCTAATTTTTTCTTCAAGTTGTTTTATTTGTGATGCCATTTTTTGAGCAGAAGCATCTAACTCGGTTTTCTTTTTTCGTATAAGTTCTAAGTTATTTGAAGCAATAATAGCATCAACAGATTGCTTGTTTTTATTACCACAAGATGTGATAAGAAGTGATATGATTACTAAATAATATAGGTATTTCATTATGCTTGTATTTATCAGGTTATTGGGTTGTTTTGTTTTTATGATGTTATACATTGGTTTTAGTTTTAATCTACGTCATTTAATACGGTTTCTAATGCCGCCTTTTTGTTTATAACATCTATCATGCTTTGTAAAAGTTCTTGTTGTGCATTATAGAGTTGTGTTTGAGCCTGGCGTAATTCAAAACTAGAACCAATACCTTCTAAAAATTTGGTTTGGTTTTTAGCTTCAATACGTTGAGCAAGATTTAGGTTTTGTTTTTTATTTTCATAATCTTCAATAGCAAATTGGTAATCACTTTTAGCCGAAGCTATTTGTAACTTAATTTTTTGTTGGGTTTCGGTTAAATTATTTTCAGCTTTTTCTAAATTAATTTTGGCACGTTGCGTTGCGGCACGTCTTCCTAAAGAACTAAAAATGGGAATATTTAAACTAACACCTAATAAAGACGAACCAAACCATTTTTGGTCTCTGTTTGTAAAGTTAAAATCATTGCCAAAAGCAGAATAACCACCATTAATAAAGGTATTTAAGGTTGGTAAGGCTTTGCTTTTTTCTAGTTTTAAAAGGAGTTCTTTAGCAGTTTTATCATTTTGTGCTATTCTATAATCTATAGTTTCTTCAATAAATTCGTTTGTTTCAAGTAAACCTAAACTAATGTGTTCACTAGTTAAATTCTCCAGAATATCGGTTAAAACCGTTGGGTTATTTATATCTAAGCCAAGTGTAATATTTAGCATTTGATAAGCCAGTTTTTTTAACCTAATAACGTTATTAAGATTATTTTTCACACTAGATAATGTGATTTGTAGCTGTTCTACACTTTCTTCTTCTTCTAAACCATTTTCATAAATTTTGGTTATTTCAAACAGGGTTTTATCTAAATTTTCAATATTGCGTTGCAACACATTAATACTTTCTTCTGCAAGTAAAACATTGCTGTAAGCATTAACAACCGCTTTTCTAATTTCTAAATCTGTTTTTTCTTTTGCATTTTTAGAAATTTCTAAAAATACTTTAGCAGATTGTAAACCTACCAAATAAGAACCATCAAAGAGTTTTTGTGTTAGTGTTGCGGTTGCGGTTACATTGTGTTTAGTGCCAAAAATAACTTCTGCAAACTCACCAGGATTGCCTCCAAAAAATTCAGCAGGTATTAATGAAACAGGCTGTTTTAAAAAGTTTTGATAATCAATACCAGCACTTATTTGAGGTAAACCAGTAGCGGTTGTTTCCCATTTTTGCTGTCTAGCAGCATCAATATCTTTTGTAGCATTTTTGGCTGTTCTATTATTTTCTAAGGCATAATTTATAGCGTCTTGTAACGAAAAACTTGTTGGAGTTTCTTGTGAAAAACCACTTATATAAATTAATAAACTAAAACAAAATACAAGTCTAGTTTTCATGTTTTATTATTGATTTGATGTTATATATTTATGTAAAATAGTAAGTCCTTTTGGGGTGCAAATACCGCGTAAATGGTATTCTAAATAATTATTCATTAGCATATTAACCGAAAAAGTTTTTAAAGGGAAAAGGTCTTTGTCTTTTAAACAAATCATACCGTTAAAATATAATCTCGAAATAAAATCTATATTGATAGTATCTCTGTATAAACCAGTGGCAACCCCTTTTTTAAGGTTATTAACAACACAAATTTGCATAACGCCAAATTGTTTTGTCTTTAAGGCTCTAAAAATTTTTGGATAGTATTTTTGCAATTGATATTGAGGTGACGATTTCTCATCTTTTAAATGCTCCATTACAAATTGTTTAATAGAGTAAATCTCCTCAATAGGGTTTTTTTCTAACGAACAAATATGGTCTATACCAGAAGCAATTACATTAAACATGTTATGCGTAGTTGCTTCAACAAGTTTTATTTTAGTATCATAATGTTGGTAAATGGTTTTTTTTGAAACGCCTAAAGTATTGGCAATATCATCCATAGTAACACTTTTAAAACCATAGTTTAAAAACAAGTCTGTTGCACCTAATAATATTTTTTCTTCCATACAGGCACAAAAGTACATTAGGAAACTTTAAAAACCTAAAAAGTTTCCTAAGTATTAAGAATTTTTAACACTTATTTTTGGAAGTCCTAAATTCATAAAAGTTTTTAATTTATTTTTGCCTTATGCTAACCACAGATAAATACCAAGAAATTTTCACTAATTACTTAGATGAATTTGCAGCCATTAAAGAGCCTAAAAATTTGTATGAACCTATTGCATACATACTAAATTTAGGCGGAAAAAGAATAAGACCTATTTTAACGCTTATGACATCAGATATTTTTGGTGGTCATTATAAAGAAGCACTAAACGCAGCTTTAAGTATTGAAGTTTTTCATAATTTTTCGTTAGTACATGATGATATTATGGACGATGCACCTTTAAGGCGTGGCCAAAAAACAGTACATGAAAACTGGAATATTAATACAGGCATTCTCTCGGGTGATGCCATGTTAATTATGGCATATCAGCTTTTTGAGAGTTATGAAGCAAATACATTTAAAGACTTAGCAAAGCTATTTAGTAAAACAGCTTTAAAAGTTTGTGAAGGACAACAGTATGATGTAGATTTTGAAACACGTAACGATGTTACTATTGAAGAGTATTTAAAAATGATTGAATACAAAACAGCTGTTTTAGTAGGAGCTGCTATGAAAATGGGAGCTATTATAGCTAAAGCGTCTTTAGAAGACCAAAATAATATGTATGAGTTTGGCAAAAATTTAGGTATTGCATTTCAGTTGCAAGATGATTATTTAGATGCTTTTGGAAACCCCAAAACCTTTGGAAAACAAACAGGAGGCGATATTATTGAGAACAAAAAAACCTATTTGTATTTAAAAGCCTTAGAATTTTCAGAGGAATCTAATAGAAGCAAATGGCAAGACATATTCTCATCACACACCGATGATAATAGTAAAAAAATAGCTGCTGTTAAACAAATTTTTGAATCATCAGGAGCAACCCAAGCCACAAAGCAAGCTATTCAAGATTATACAAATAAGGCGTTTTCTGTATTAGAATTTTTACATATTTCTGAAGACAACAAAATTCAATTAAAAGAATTTGGAAAGAACTTAATGAACAGAAACGTTTAATGCAATTACCAGCAACATTTCAAGATGTAATTGAAGAAGCCAACAAACAAGATTTGTATAACCAACTCATACACCAATTAAATAAAGATTTTTTATTAGCAAATATAGATTTAGATTTTCAAGAAAACATGTTGCCTTCTAGCTTACAAGCTTTGCTTCATGAAACTGTTTATAAGCTAATTCAAGAAAAATTTATGACGTATTTAAATTTGCTTTATATTATTGATGTTTCTGAAAAAGCGGTTAAAAGCATTGATGGAACAGATATTTTAAAACTATCTGAAGCAATATCGTTTTTAATATTAAAACGAGAGTGGCAAAAGGTATGGTTTAGAAATAAGTATGCTTAAAAAACCTATTTAGGGTTAAAAATCGTTTCGTTTTGATTTAAAAACAATTCTTAAAACAGGAATTGTAACCCAAACAGCCAACATTATAAACGATACAATTAAACCAAAATATGTTCCAAAAAACGTCTTAAAAACAGCACCTGTATATCCTAATAGTGCCGAGATATCAAGTTTTAAAAGAATTAAAGTTCTCGATAAATCAATGGGGTTTAGCATAGTGCCAATAAGCGATAATTTGTCTAAAGGATAATCTTCAAATAAAATTAGCGACATTAAAAAAAGACCGTCATAAATAATAGCTAAGAATAACCACAACAAGATGGCATAACCAAACCCTTTAATTTTATTTTCATTAGAAAGAGCAATATTAAAAGCTAATGCTGTAAATATAAACGTAAGAAAAGTGCCTGTGATTAACAGTAATGAAAAATCCCAGATAACGCCCGATTTAAATAATCCGTAAAGTATAAAAGGAATACCCAAGCCAAGAATTAAGCTTAAAGATAATGATATGGCAACACCCAAATATTGTCCTAAAAATATAGAAGAACGTTTTAACGGTTGTGCCAATAAAAGCTCTGTAAATTCTTTAGAATTATAATAATACATTACGCCAAAAATAGTGCCTATTAAGGGAACGAGTACAATAATAACATTCATTAATGTGATAACTGCTTTAGATAAGTTGTTATTTAAAAACAACAAAACAAGCCCTAATAAAAAGTAAAAAGCAAAATAGACATAACTCCAACGGCTACGCATTAAATCATAAAAACTGTATTTTAATATTTTAAGCATAATTATTTGATAAAACTGAGGCTATTGCGTTTTCAAAATCGGGTTGATTTGTTTTTAGTTTTAATTGGTTAATAGTTCCATTAAAATAAATTTTTCCTTCAAGCAAAAACACAATTTGATCTGATACTTCTTCAACAAAACTCATAATATGAGATGTTATTAATATGGTTTTTCCTTTTGTTTTTTCAGTTTGAATTAAATTTTTTAACCCAATTAATGAAATAGGGTCTAAACCTGTTGTAGGTTCATCGAGTATAATTAATGGGCTATCAAACATAAACGCTAATACAATATTTACTTTTTGTTTTGTACCACCTGAAAGAGTTCCCAATTTTTTATTTAAAAAAGGTTCTAGTTTAAAAAGCGTAATTAAATTGGCATCTTGAGATGTGGGTTTGCGTAAATCTTTTATCATTGTAATAAGCTCTTTTACTTTTAGATTATTAGGAAAATTAGCAATTTGTGGTAAATAATCAATTTGATGTTTGTAGTTGGCGTTTTTTTTAATATTAGTTCCTAGAACATGAATAGTTCCTTTATTAGGAATTACCATGCCTAAAATACATTTTATTAATGTTGTTTTTCCTGACCCATTTGGTCCTAAAACGGCAATAATACCACTCTTATTAATGTCTAAATTAATGCCATTAAGCACCGTATTTTTATTAAATTTTTTATGTAAATCTGTAATACTTACCATGCTACTTGTTTTATTAGTGGGTTTTTGTCTAATAAATTATCTGGAGTAAAAACGGGAGATATTTTTTCAGAAAAATCAATAACATCAATAAACAAACTACGAAGCAAAATAATGGTTTCGGGTGTTCTGTTAACAATGTATGAAAATAGTTTAACAGGTCTGTACGGCACATCGCCAATGCCATCTTTATTTAAATCATAGCCTGTGTAGTTACTCCAATAGTTTTTATTAAATATAGTATCGTTTACATTGCTGTTGTATGAAATATCAAAAGAATTATACAAAAAGTTATTTTCAATAAATGTATTGGTGTAACACGCACCTCTTACTTTAACAGCCCAACCATTACTTATAAAATTATTGTTTGTGTAATTAATTCGGTTTGTTCCTTCTATATTAATACCTATAGTATTTTCTTTAAAGGTGTTACCTTTTATTTCGGCATCTGTTATTTCTTTTAAAAGCATGCCATAAGAAGCTGTTCCCCAATTTTCTTTAAATATGTTGTTAAGCATTTTTATTTTATTTGAAAACATAACAGCTACTCCTGCACCATTATTTTCAAAGGTATTATCTTGATAAATATCATTATTTGAAAACATAAAATGCAAACCATAACGAAGGTTTTTAGTACTTATATTATTTTTTATTAAGCAATCATCAGAAAATTCTAAATAAATACCATCACGAACTTGTTCTATATAATTATGTTCAATTTCTATATGATTGCTATACCAAAGCTGAATGCCGTTTCCAGAGTTATATTCTTCAACAGCATTACCAATTATTTTATTGTGATACACTTTTCCGTTTTTTGACTTTTCAAGATAAATGCCAAAAAATAACTTTTCTAATACGAGATTTTGAATTGTAAAGTTTTTGCTTTTTTTAACTCTAATGGCGGCATAATCTTCTGTATAGCTAGTGCCAACATTAATTATAAATAGTCCATCTACAGTTACATTATCTGAAACAATGGTAATAATTTCACCTTTTAATTCGCCATCTATAATAGGGTAGTTTTTCCCAATAACGGTTAGTGGTTTGTTAATTATAATATTGTGTTCTTTATAAGTGCCTTTTTTTAAAATTATGGTATCAAAATCTTTAGCTATTTCAATTGCCTTTTTTAATGATGCTATTGAGCAATTATTACACACCTCAATAGTTTGAGTGTGGCTTTTAAAAGCCATAAAAAGGATTAATAAAAAGGCAATTTTTTTTTTCATTTATAATTGGTTGTTAAAATGAGATAGTAATGTTTCCCATGTGTATAGCGTACCGCCTTTTTCTGACTGAATTTTTTTTGCTTCTACTTTAGTTTTAAAAGCAGACAAAAAAGCTCCCATTGGGCTAGGAATATTTTCACTAATTAA
>JALRJA010000397.1 GCA_023255235.1 Flaviramulus sp. | reverse complement strand
TAAAAAACACTATTCTTTTTCAGGGAAACCGTTTAAATTCATAGTTTCTAATTCTTTTTTATCGTTTTCAAAAATTAAAAAAACTTTAAGTTCTGGATGCGATTTTAAATAGGTTTTTACTTTTTCAATGCCCATAGCTTTAAAGGTAGTTGCATAGGCATCGGCTATCATACAGTTTTCAGCAATTACAGAAATACTTAATAAATTAGTTTTACTAGGGTAACCGGTTTTGGTATCAATAATGTGAGCATATCTGTTACCCAAACTATCAACTTTAAACTTTCTATATGTGCCTGATGTAGCCATGGCTTCATCATGTATTTGAATAGCTTCTAAAATTGACTGTTCTTCATCAAAATGAGGCATTTCTATACCTACTTTCCATGGTGATTTTTTTTCTAGATTTTGACCTCTAGCACGTATTTCACCACCTATTTCAACCAAATAGTTTTTAATATTTTTACTTTCTAAAAACTCACCAATAAGATCAACACCATAGCCTTTTGCAATGGCGTTAAAATCTAAAAACGTGCCTTTAGGTTTTATAATTTTATTATCAATGCATTTAACTTTATCTAAACCAACCGACAGCATTAAACTATCAATTTTCAAACTATCTAAATTGATTATTTTTCCTTCTGGGCCAAAATCCCACGCATTTACAACGGCACCAATTGTAGGGTCGAAAACACCTCCAGTTAGGTTATAAATTTCTTTTGAAGCTTCAAAAACTTTAATAAAATGTGTATCTACCAAACTATCTTCATTTCTATTTAATTTTGATATATCTGAATTTGGTTGATAGGTTGACATCGATTTATTTATAACATAAAACAAACTATCAAATTGTGCTTGATAATTAATTTCTGAATTGTAAATTATAGAATAATTAGTACCAAAAATAAAACCTGTAACTTTGGTGTTTTCTTGTTCCTTATCGCAAGAAACAAAGACCAAAAAAGTTAAAAATAACGCAAGTTGCTTCATTTTAATTCAAATTAGTTTCTAAAACTTGTATGCCATTATACTCCATCAAGTAATCTTGATTTAAATAAATTGGCTCTTTTTCACCAGCAATATTACCAATACCAACACCTGCATAAAGCACTTTAGCATTATTTTCTCTGGCATGCTTTTTAAATGTTTCCATCCAAATAACGTCATAATTATTTGGGTTATCGGGTAAAATAACAGCTCTAACAATTACAAAATAGTACTGTTTATTTTTATCCATACAAACAAACTGAGGATGCTTTTTTAATTTACTATTTATCGCAATAAACTCAAAACCACGTTGTTCCAAATCTTTGCCAACATGGTTCATTGCTAAATTATGAAGTTCTTGTTCTGTAAGTGCTTTACTCATGCTGCAAAAATACAATAATAGCTAAATTTAAAACATAAATTAATTGTTGAATACTTAAATGAAGGTAAGATTTGTTTAACTTTAAAAATTCTAAACCAATTTTAAACTTAAATGAGTAAACAACCAACCTCAAAAATAATAGGTCTTCTTTTAGGACCTCTTTTATTCATTATTGTTCAACTATTACCTTTCGATATTATTTCAAACAAAGCGGATACCGTAATTGCTACGGCGTTATGGATGGTTTTTTGGTGGATTACAGAAGCGGTTTCTATTTCGGTTACGGCTTTACTTCCTCTAATATTATTTCCGCTTTTTAAAGTTATGCCTATTGATGCTGTTGGTGCTAACTATGGAAGTTCTATTGTATTTCTATTTTTTGGTGGGTTTGTTTTAGCACTAGCTTTAGAAAAAGTGAATTTACACAAGCGTATTGCTTTAAGTATTATAAAAAAAACAGGTACTACTCCTAATAAAGTTGTACTTGGTTTTATGATTGCTACTGGTTTTATGAGTATGTGGATAAGTAATACAGCTTGTACCGTTTTTATGCTTCCTATTGCCATATCGGTTATACAATTACTTATTGACGATGTTGATGGCTACACAAAAAGCGACCAAAATTTTGCTATTAGCGTTATGCTTGGTATTGCTTTTGCCGCTAATGCTGGTGGAATTGCAACCGTAATAGGCACACCGCCAAATTCAATATTAATTGGCTTGTTAGAAAAAGAATACCATATTGAAGTTTCTTTTTTTAAATGGATGTTAGTAGGATTGCCTTTTTCAATTATACTCATTGCTATCATCTAT
>JALRJA010000282.1 GCA_023255235.1 Flaviramulus sp. | reverse complement strand
GATATTTTACTTGCCGGTATGACCGATGGTGAGGGTATTCAAGGAAACGGAGTTATAAGGGCAACCAACATCCAAGAAGCTAAAGAAGTTACACAAATGTATTTTGATAAAGGCTATAATCAAATAAAAATATATTCTTCGGTTGCTCCCAATGTTACACAAGCATTATCAAACCAAGCTCATAGCAAAGGCATGACTACAACAGGACATGTACCCAAATCTATTGGTAACGCAAGACTCGCCATTGAAGCCGGGATGGACCAATTAAGTCACCGCTCCTTAATATTAACAGTTCTTTTTCCTAACAAAAAACAGTCAGATTTGGGTAAAAATTATATAGAGGAGAATAACATTACCCAAGCACAAATTAATAATGCCATTGATTTTCTTTTAAAACACAAAACCGTTCTAGATCCCACAATTGCTTTAGACGTTGTTAATAGTTTGCCTAAAGAAACGAAAATTGAAACTGTTGAACCAGATGCATGGAGAATAGCATACGAATTATTTGAAGGCAAAAGATTTAGAAAAGGACTATTACCTAAACTTTCTCAAAAGGCAACTGCTGATTATAGAAAGGCAATGGGTATTTTGGGTCAATTTTATAAAGCAGGAGTTCCTATAGTAGCAGGAACAGACAATATTGTACCAGTATTTAGTCTTTATTTGGAAATTGAAACCTATCAAAAATGGGGTGGTTTAACACCTTTTCAAGCCTTGCAAACAGCGACTATTATTCCAGCCAAGGCAATGGGAATGGATAAACAAACAGGCACTCTAGAAGTGGGTAAAGAAGCAGATATTGCCATACTTGATAAAAACCCATTAATAGATATTACCAATTTGAGAACAGTTAACTCGGTTATAACCAACGGTAATTATTACAAAAGCAATCCTTTGTGGGTTGCAGCAGATTTCACTCCCCGAGAATAATTAAATTAAAAATAAATAAAAATGAATACAAATAACGAATTATACGATCCAGAATTAAGATTAAAAGAATTAAACATAGAACTTCCTAGTGCACCCAACCCAGTAGCAAATTATGTAAATGGTGTACAAACTGGAAATCTTATTTTTTTGGCAGGAAAAGGACCAAGGTATCTTGATGGTACTGAAATGACCGGAAAATTAGGTGTTGATATTTCTATTGAACAAGGCTATGAAGGAGCACGATTAACAGCCATAAACCAAATAGCCGTTTTAAAAGAAATGTTAGGCGATTTAAAAAGAGTGAAGCGCATTGTAAAAGCACTGGCATTTGTAAATTCTGACCCTTCGTTCATAGAGCAGCCTAAAGTTATTAATGGGTTTTCAGATTTAATGGTTGCTGTTTTTGGAGAAAGAGGCATACATGCACGAGCAGCCATTGGGGTAGCAACTCTACCCAGAGCTCAAGCTGTAGAAATAGAGGCAATAGTAGAAATATATTAAATTATAAAACCAAATAACCATGCAAAAGCTAAAACAATTAGCTAATCAATATATAATGTTACTTAACATATTATTGTATGTTCAATATGCTTCTGCTCAAGATATTAAACTTACATATTTGGGTGCAGCTGGTTGGGAAATATCAGATGACAATCTTACAATCTTAATAGATCCATATATATCCAGACTCAAATTAGGACATAGCCCAGCAAATAGTAAAGAAGACCCAAGAAAAAGCTATTTTGATACAGATTATTATGAGTCAGACACCGTATCAATAAATAAAATTATCAATAAAGCTGATTTTATTTTAATTCATCACTCACACCTTGATCATCTAGCAGATGTTCCATACATAGCAAAAAAAACGGGAGCTAAAGTAATTGCTACAGAAACTAGCTGCAAAATATTAAAAGCCTATGGAATTCCCGATAAACAAATGTATATTGTAAAAGGAGGTGAAGATTATCAATTTGAAAAATTTTCGGTAAAGGTTATTCCTTCTATACACTCGGCACTAAATGATAAACATTATTTTGATTCTCGTACTCAAGAAAAAGATCTTATAGCACCATTAAAACTTCAGGATTTTATTGAAGGCGGCTCATTAATGTTTTTAGTTCGATTTAATTCCCACAAAGTTCTAACTGCAGGATCCATGAATTTTATAGAACGGGAATTAGAGGGCTTAGAACCAGATATTCTTTTACCAGGAGTAAATTTCTCCAGACTCGAAATTTATAAATATACTGAAAGATTACTCAAAATAACCAGTTTTCCTAAAATTGTGATTCCAACACATTGGGATAATTTTCGCGTTCCTTATGGTTTTTCACAGCAAGAAGACATAAATAAAAAAATTAAACCATTTATTAAAGAGGTTGAAGCGGTTTCGCCTAAAACTAAAGTTATAACGCCTGTTCACCTACAAACAATAAGCATAAAAAAACAATAAAATCCTAAAGAGAAACATATTAAGAAAAGATGTTCTATATAAAGCATATAAATTAAAACAACAACAGTATAATTTTATAATATTAATAGTTATTTCTCTAAATTTACATATATGTTAATTGTTAATTTTTTTAAGAATAAAATATGCATATTTCAAAACGTCTTGTTGGTTTAATATTAGGTCCTGTCTCTTTTTTTTGTATTCGTCTCTTTTTTTATCCTGAAGGGCTAACAGATAATGCCAATGCAATTTTAGCATCGGTTTCTTGGGTGGCAATTTGGTGGATTACAGAAGCGGTTTCAATATCGGTAACAGCATTACTGCCAATTGTGCTTTTTCCACTATCAGGAGGGCTAGATTTAAGTCAAACAACAGCATCTTATGGACACAAATATATATTTCTCTATATAGGCGGATTTATATTGGCTATTGCTATAGAAAAATGTAATTTACATAAAAGAATTGCTTTAACAATAATTAAAATTGTAGGAACCAACGTAATTAATATTATTCTTGGTTTTATGATAGCCACAGCGTTTTTGTCTATGTGGATTTCTAATACAGCAGCAACTGTTATGATTTTACCAATGGCGATGGCAATTGTTAAGCAGTTGACAGATAATCCTAAGACAATAGAAAATGAAAATTTAATTTTTGGAAAATCACTAATGCTCGCCATTGCATACAGTGCATCAATAGGAGGTATTTCAACGTTAATTGGCACACCAACTAATTTAGTTTTGGCAGGTGTAGTACAAGCAACATTTGGACAAGAAATAACATTCTCTCAATGGTTTATTTTTGGATTTCCCATTAGCATCCTGTTGCTTTTTATATGCTGGAAATACTTAACACATTTTGCTTTTAAATTTAATCAAAAAGAGTTCCCCGGTGGACGTAATGAAATAACCAAACAACTTAAGGCTTTAGGTAAATTATCGTTTGATGAGAAAATTGTTTTAGTGGTGTTTTCTTGTACAGCTTTCGTCTGGATAACACGCTCGTTTTTGATTAGTAAATTTATATCAGCAATAGATGACACAATTATTAGTATAGCCTTTGCAATTCTTTTGTTTTTATTACCTGCCAGTAAAAAAGGCGAAAAAATAATGACATGGGAAGATGCCTTAAAATTACCTTGGGGAATAGTGCTTTTATTTGGCGGTGGTATGGCATTGGCTTTGGGTTTTGAAACAAGTGGATTGGCATTTTGGATTGGGAATCAATTAACAATGTTAGAAAAAATCCCTTTTATACTTTTATTGTTAATCTTGATAACTACCGTTAATTTTTTAACAGAGATTACTTCCAATATAGCTACAACAGCCATGTTATTACCAGTACTTATATCACTTGCACCTACTTTAGGAGTACACCCTTATTATTTGATGATAGGAGCAACAGTTGCAGCCTCTTGTGCTTTTATGTTACCAGTTGCAACACCACCAAACGCTGTGGTATTTGGCTCTGGTTATTTAAAAATTGAAGATATGGCTAGAAAAGGTATTTGGATGAACATCATTTCGGTAATTATATTAACTGCCTTTATTTATTTATTACTACCCTTAATATGGGATTTAAGTTAAAAATAATTAGTTTTCATAATCAGTAGCTAATAAAGATTTAAAATGAAATTAATATTTATCCAAACAGGAGGTACAATAGATAAAGATTATCCTCAAAAAACAAAAGGATGGGCATTTGAATTTGGAGAACCTGCAACATCTCGAATGCTAGAAAAACTAAAGCCATCTTTTGAATACAAAATTGTGACATCTTGCCAAAAAGACAGCCTTGAAATAACTCAACAGGACCGAGAGAACTTGGTCGATTTAATAAAAAAGACTGAAAAAAGTAAATATATTATCACTCACGGAACAGACACCATACTAGAAACAGCAGCTTTTATAAGTGAGCACATTAAAAATAAACTCATAATTATTACAGGCTCTATACTTCCAGAAAGGTTTAGTAATTCTGATGCACCTGTAAATTTGGGTTGTGCAATAGGTGCTGCTAATTTATTAGAAAAAGGAATTTTTGTTACCATGCATGGTATTGTAAAACCATACAATGAAATAAGAAGAGATTTAAACACTGGTAAATTTTACTAATAAAATAATATGAATAAAAAAAACCTCATACAAACGCATGAAAGAATTAAACCCTATATTCATAACACACCTATATTAACCTCTAAATTAATTGATGAAATAACAGGTGCCAATCTTTTTTTTAAATGTGAAAATTTTCAAAAAATGGGAGCATTTAAAATGCGAGGAGCGGCAAATGCCATTATTAAATTATCAGATGAGCAAAGGAGTAAAGGTGTTGTAACACATTCATCAGGTAATTTTGCTCAAGCACTTTCACTTGCTGCCAAAAGTTTAGGTGTCAAAGCGTTTATTATTATGCCTTCAAATGCACCGCAGGTAAAAAAAGATGCTGTAAGAGGTTACGGTGGCATTATTATAGAATGTGAGCCAACACTTTTAGATAGAGAAAATGCCGCTAAAGATATTCAAGTAAGAGAAGGAGCTACTTTTTTGCATCCTTCAAACGATATTAATGTTATTTTAGGACAAGGAACAGCCTGTATAGAATTGTTAGAAAACCAACCTAAGTTAGAATATATTTTTACACCTGTTGGAGGTGGTGGTTTAATTGCAGGTACAGCATTGGCTGCACATTTTTTTGGTAAAAACTGTAACGTTATTGGAGGTGAACCATTTGAAGTAGATGATGCTTTTAGGTCGCTTCAAAGTGGTTTTATAGAATCAAATATATCATCAAATACCATTGCTGATGGTCTTAAAACGCAATTAGGCGATAAAAACTTCCCAATTATTCAACAATATGTAGAAAAAATAATTCGGGTTACTGAACAGGAAATTATTGATGCTATGCGAATTATTTGGGAGCGTTTAAAAATAGTTTGTGAACCCTCATGTGCTGTAGCTTTGGCTGCTTTAATAAGCGAAAAAGACACTTTTAAAAATAGAAAAATTGGAATTATTATTTCTGGGGGAAATGTAGATTTAAATAATTTACCATTTTAATTCAACATCAAATCAAAATCTGTGTATATGTTTTTTATAAACGGGGCTTATATTTAACAGTTAAGTGTAAACACCAACTATTTGCTTTTTATTAATTTTTGTTTTTTTTAAAGCTAATATTAATTGATATATTGGTGGGTAATAATATTTATTATATCTTTGTATTGTAAAAGATGAATTGACCTTATTCAATATATACAAGTTCACAAATCATTGATATTGTTTTGTGAAATGTAGTGAGTATTAGCTTAAAAACGTTTAAAGCAAAAGGGCAATATTAAGTCCATACTGCTTATTTAAGAAGTTGTGTTGTCCTGAATATATTTCAGGATTGTAGTGTAAGCCTTAAAAAAATAGGCTTTCCAATGAAAGGCTTTCCTTTTTTCTTTAATAGAAAATGGGGATGCTTTTTTGTTTTAAGGCATTAGTAAGCCTGAAGGCTCTCAAATAACTAAAAAAGTTTGTGCCATTTTAACAAATACAATAAAAACAGCTTATTTCTCATTTAGATATAAATCTAGTTTAGTTTTAAAATCGCTACTAGAAGGTTTTGGTATATCTTTATCTATAATTTTACCCAAAGGATTAATAAGAACATATTGTGGTGTTAGGGTATTAAATTTAAACGCACCTTCTCTTGTTTTTAAAACCTTAACATTTAAATTGAATATGTAGTTATTATAAGTAAAACCGGCATAAAAATGAGGCACCTTAATGTTATATTTCGCTGCACTACGCTTATATCGCTTAAAATCTTTATCTACCGATACTGCAATGACTTCTATTTTTGTTTTATTTCTTTCATAAAAATTGGCTAAAGCAGGAAATTCTTTTATACAAGGCACACAACCAGTTGACCAAAAATCAATTAGCAACCATTTTCCTTTGAATTGGTTATAGCTAATTTTCTCTTGCTTATTATTAATTACCCAAGCAAAAGCTGGGTCAATTATTTTTCCTTGTTTTACACAGTCTAATTTTTTAAGTATTATATTATCATTTTGTGCTATCAATGAGCTATTAAAAAGTATTAATACGGTTGTTAATATCAAATAAACTTTTTTCATTTTTGAATGGGGTTTTTTATAAACATTCTATAAACAATACCTGCTAATAAAAAAAATGAGAAAGCGGCATAAAAAGGACCAGGGTCAAAAAAACCTAAATTTGCAGGTGGAACAGGAAATTCAATGGTATTTATAGCTAAGCCACCAACACCTATTATAATTCCTAAAGGTGTCAACCATTTAGGATAATAATGTTGCTTATATATGGCAAATGCCAGAAACATTGTGGCAAAAGACACCAAGACATCAAAATAAAAATCGAGTCCTAATTGTACTAAATTACCTATTTGGTATGTTTTCTGTATTATTTCTTTTGAAGTTTCAGTGTGAGCTGCATGATAATCTTTGCCAATTGTAAATATAGCCTTTTGCACAGTATTTGTTATCAAAATTCCTGCTCCAGCCAACACATTGAAAATTATTGCAATCAGATTGAAAAAACTATTCCCATGATGCTTAATAAATAAATAGAGCCCGATATTAGAAATAATAAATAATGGTCCAAAACTAATTTCTAAAACAAAGTTCCACCAATTATAACCATGCGTACTAATCATTAAGGGATATACTATTGCACTAATTAGTCCTGTAAAGCATCCAAACTTAATACCAAATAATACCTCAGATTGCTTCATATTAAATCGCTATTTATTACGCTAAATAACGAAACAATACTACTAAAAACTACTACAGAAATTAACTAAGTGACATATAACTAAATAGAGGGAAGTTTAAAATTAACTAGCATAGAGTAACCCATAGAATCTATTTTTAATTGGTATAACTTTGCCATTTCAACATAAACTCAGTAGCATATTTTCTACTTATTCTAAGTTTTATATTACCTTCTTTTAAATATATGTCACCACCTTGACTATTAATATTAGCATATTGAATAGCTATTAAATTAACTATAAAAGACCTATGAATTCTTACAAAATTTATACTTAGTTGGCTTTGAAAAAAAGACAGACTTCCTCTTAATAATTTTTTATTTAGCCTATTATTATCTAAAAACACTATGGTAGTATAGTTTTCTTCACTTTTAAGGTAATATATATATTTACTTGAAATATTTAAGAACTCAGGGGTTTTAGTATTTGATGACAACACAGTTATATCGTCACTGTTTAGTTTGTTTGATTTAAATATAATTACCATTAATAAAAAGAACGGTATAATAGCTATTAAAGAAACTCTATATACTACCAAAACAAAATCATGTAAAGAAACACTATCTAAACCAATCCATAAACTACGGCATATAAAAATGGTAATTGTTATTATAAATAATTCTAAAAAATACCAGTAAACTGGCAGGTAAATGGTTGTTTTTAACCAATAACATATAATTGTTTTTAAATAGCTTTCGGCAAAGTAAAAAGTTAACGATGCTGTTGCAGCATAAGATGTTACTCTAGCAATTCCAATTAGCTCAAAACCGTGTTCAATATCACCAAAAGGTTCAAAAAAGAATAATATGAAAAAGGTAGCTGCAAAAATTATTAGTGCTAATTTTAATACTAATTTATGGTCTTCAATAAGATTTAATTTTATATTCAAACTACAGTTTTTATCTATTAACTCTTAGCACAATAAAAAGTTGTTCTTGATACTAAAAACCAACACATGTATAGATTATCATAATTAACTTATTTAGTATTAACTATAAGGCTAATGAATATTAATAGCTTTTTTATATGCTTCAAATCTATCTTTATACTTACGCCCAATGGTAAGAATGGTTCCTTTTACTTCAACGGCATTGGCGTGTATTTTTTTTATTTTTTGCGTGTTTATAATATACGATTGATGAATTCTTATAAAATGAGCATCTGTAAGGGTTTGCTCCCAGTATCTTAAGTTTTTGTTGTGTGTAATTTTTTTGTTGTCTAAATGAATAATTACATAATCTTTTAATGATTCTATAAATTCAATATTTTCAAGTTTAATAGGGAGCACTTCTTTATCAGATTTTATAAAAAACACATCTGTTTTTTTGTTATCTGTAGCGTTGTTTTGCTTTATATATTTAGTTTGTTTATTAAACTTTTCAATAGCTTGAAAAAAGCGTTCAAACCTAATGGGCTTTAGCAAATAATCTACCACATTATAATTGTAACTTTCTAATGAATATTCAGAATAGGCAGTAGTTAAAATAATAGCCGTATCGGGTTTTTTAATTTTTAAAAAAGATAAGCCATCCATAGAAGGCAGATTGATATCTAGAAATAGTAAATCACACAACGCCAGTTTATCAGTAAGTTCAGCGTTCAACACATCAGAAAACACACCAATACACTCCATATTAGGTAACTTTTCGGCATGTTTTAACAGTACTTGTTGGGCTGGGTATTCGTCTTCAATAATTATATATTTAACAGATTTCATTCTTTTGTCTTGGGTATTTTTACTTTAACAATAAACTGGTTATTCTCTGTTGTTACTTTTATATACTGTTTTTCTGGGTATAAAAGAGCCATTCTTTTCTTTAGGTTTTGCAACCCTATTCCTTTATTTTCATGGAGGTTTTTAAAGCTGTTTTTGTCAAAGTTATTATTAGATTTAAAGTAAATATAATGGTTGTCGTCCCAAATTTTAATTGAAATAATGGCATCATTTAAAGTGCTAACAGCGTGTTTAAAACAATTTTCAACTAATGGAGCAAAAATTAATGGCGGAATTAAAAAAGTTGAATTTGATAACTTGTTTTCAAAGTTTATTTCCACTCTGTTTTTTCCTCTTTGTGATTGAAACGATATAAGCTTTTCTAAAAACTCAATTTCTTTGTATATTTCTATGTACTCTTGATTGGTTTCATAGAGTGTATATCGTAACATATCAGAAATATCTACAACCATATTTGCCAAGTCTTCCTGCTCATATTCCATTGCTTTCCAATACAACGTATTCATGTTATTTAAAAGTGTATGAGGGTCTAGTTGGCTTTGTAAAAGTTGTAATTCTACATGGTTTCTATTCATTTCAAGCTCTAAAATTCTTTTCTTTTGTTTACTCACATAGTCTGACATGGCAAAGGCGAGAGTAAAAATTAAAAACGAAATAAACGTGTTTAAAAGACTAACAATAGAAAATGTGTGCCCGGAGCAATTAGGGTTATTACAACTTGTAGAATCAAATAAAAACACAATGCCAGAATATACCATAGCAAACACAAAGGCAACTAAGCTTAATATTTTTATATAATGAAAAACAGTTGTTCCTTTATAAAACTTAGGAAGTATATAAAATATATTTAGATAACTAAGTATTACCATAAATAGAAACCGTAATACGAACTGAAAAAAACTTTTTCCAAAACCTTTATCATATAGATATAGTTCTACCATAAGGTAAATAACCCATACCAAGAAGTGCCATATAGGAATTGTTTTTAACAACGCTATTATTTTTTTAAAAAGATTTTGCATTAATTAAATTGTTTAGTTATAAACAAAAGTATGGCAACCTATTTTGTTTGTAAACTTTTTAGGCAATTCGGCATTATTTTTCTGCTATTTAAAAAAAACGGCTAAAAATGTTTTATCACATAAAAATTGCGTTGAATGTATAAAAAAAGTTTTAAAGGGCATTATTACGTGTTTTATTTGCTTCAAAATTTAAAAACAATTAATTATGAAATATCCAACAATCCTAATCATTTTAATTTCTTTAATCCTTTTCACCTTTTTAGGATGCAAAGAAAACAACAATTCACATTTTAAAAAAAAACCAATTGTTGAAATACAAAAAGAAACTAAAGAACAGAAAAAAATAGTACTGCAAGATTATACATTACGTATAGATGGTATGGCTTGCGGCTATTGTTCTGGAAAAACAAAAGACCAGTTAAGCCAAATGCCTTGGATTAAAGATTTAACAGTAAGCCATGATGATAACTTAGCCACATTTAACATAGACCCAAACTATGAAGTTGACAAAAAAAGTTTAGCCAGTTTAGTTAGAAATGTAGGTTTTACGCCAAATACATTGAGCCACAAGGGTAAGGTTATTGACGATTTAGCCAAGATGAACTCTAATTTAAAAAACACCACCTATGTATATAGAGGGATTTACGAAAAAATTAACAAAACAGCCAAATTTGAAAACGTTATAAGCAAATTGAAATCAATTGACCCAAAAATAACAGGTGCTAGCGATAAAGAAGAGCGTTACTTTCAGCTTTATACAGATAAAAAAACAGGACTCAACAAACTTTATGAAAGCATTCTAGATGCTGGGTATTTATCTATGAAAATAGCCGAAAACGAAAGTGATTGGGTAATGGGGCACATTATAGAAAACCAAGAACTAGAAAAATATACCGTTAGTACTTTATCTTTTGAATCATTTAAATATGAAGACGATTATGAAAAAACAAAAGGCGTGGTCAAGTTACTATTTAATCCATACTTTACTATGCCAAGCTATAATGGTATTGTTGTTTATAATAAAAAACCAAACACGCTAGATTTCAACAAAATTGAAGAATCTTTAAAAGATATTTTCCCAAATTTAACAAGCCTTCAAATAGCCAGTAAGTCAAAAGAATATACAACTAAAGACAGCAAATTAGCTTCTGCACTAACCACCAGTTTTAAAGTAAATGGCAAATGCCCTATGTGCAAAGCACGCATAGAGAGAGTAGCCAAAGAGAATAAGCAAATTATTAAAGCAAAATGGTTAGAAGAAAAGCAAGAATTAAGCATTTGGTATAGCGATAAAAACCTAGATATTCTTGCATTAAAAAAAGCCATTGCAAAAGCGGGTCATGATACAGATGTAGTTAAAGCAACAGATCAAGCTTATAATGAACTACCAAGTTGTTGTAGTTATAGAGATTAATAATGTAATTAATAAAACAATAAAACAGCTCTGATGAACAAGTTATATCAGGGCTGTTTTTTTATAATAGCAAAAAATAGATGAGGAAAAAAGTACTATATATAATAGCCAAACAACTTAATGAGCTTCCAGCCAATTATTTCCAACACCCAAATCAACAACTAGTGGAATAGGCAATTTATAAGCATTTGCCATTTCGGTTTTAACAAGTGTTTTAATGCTTTCTAATTCTGGTTTAAAAACATCAAAAACCAATTCATCGTGAACTTGTAACAACATTTTAGATTTAAAACTGCTAGCTTCAAGTTTGTTATTAATAGTTATCATGGCTATTTTAATAATATCGGCGGCACTACCTTGTATAGGAGCATTTACAGCATTGCGTTCGGCGGCACCTCTAACCACAGCATTACGAGAGTTAATATCTTTTAAATACCGGCGTCTGCCTAATACTGTTTGTACATAACCATTATCTCTAGCAAAATCTACTTGTTTGCTAATAAAGCGTTTAAGTTTTGGGTAGGTATTGTAATAGGTATCTATAAGTTCTTTAGCCTCACTTCTTGACAAACTAGTTTGATTACTTAAACCAAAAGCCGAAACGCCGTAAATAATTCCAAAATTTACCGTTTTGGCGTGGCTTCTTTGTTCGCGAGTTACTTGTTCAATAGGTACATTAAATACTTTTGAAGCGGTTGAAGCATGAATATCTTCGCCATTTTTAAATGCTAAAATCATGGTTTCTTCTTCGCTCAAGGCGGCTATTATGCGCAATTCTATTTGAGAATAATCGGCGGCTAATAAAATATACTCTTCGCTTCGCGGAATAAAAGCTTTTCTCACCTGGCGACCTCGCTCTGTTCTTATAGGAATGTTTTGAAGATTGGGATTATTACTACTTAAACGCCCTGTCGCTGCAACTGTTTGCATGTAATCGGTATGAACTCTTCCTGTTAAAGGTTCAACCTGTGTTGGCAAGGCATCAACATAGGTGCTTTTTAGTTTGGTGAGGGTTCTATACTCTAAAATATACTTGATAATAGCATGGTCTTTGGCTAGGTAGCTTAAAATATCTTCAGAAGTGGCATATTGCCCTGTTTTAGTTTTTTTAGGTTTATCAACTAATTTTAGTTTATCAAATAAAATATCACCTAGTTGTTTTGGTGATGCAATATTAAAAGCTTCTCCCGCTTGAGAGTATATGTGTGTTTCTAAGGTTTTAATATCATTTTCAAGCTCTTTAGAAAGGGCGTTTAAAAAAGGTTTATCTAAGTTAATACCTTCTAATTCCATATTAGCAAGTACACGAAGTAGTGGTATCTCAATCTCATCAAAAAGTTTTTGGGTATTGGCTTCGCTTAGTTCTTTTTCAAAATGAGTGGCTAATTGCAGAGTAATATCGGCGTCTTCTACAGCATATTCGGTTTGTTTTTCTAACGAAACCTCACGCATTGAAAGTTGATTTTTTCCTTTTTTACCAATTAAAGTTTCAATAGAAATAGGTTTGTAATTTAAGTATGTTTCGGCTAGAATGTCCATATTATGCCGCATGTCTGGATTAATAAGGTAATGTGCCAACATGGTATCAAATAACTTGCCTTTAACCTGAATATGATATTTTTTTAAAACTTTAATATCAAATTTTAAATTTTGACCAATTTTTTCAATGGTTTCGCTTTCAAAAAAGGGGCGTAATTGCTCTATTAATTCTTGTGCTTTATTGTTATCTTCTGGGAAGGGTAAATAAAAGCCTTTTCCTATTTCCCAAGAAAAAGCAATGCCAACCAATTGAGCAGTTAAGGGGTTTAAGCCTGTTGTTTCTGTATCAAAACACACCTTATTTTGCTTCATCAAATTTTGAATAAACAATTTTGTTGCTATGCCAGGTGAAATACTTTGATAAAAATGTGAGGCAGTTTCTGTTGTTTTTCTTGGGTTTTGGCTAGTAACAATGGCAGCATCATGTTCTTGAGCATCAAATAATGAAAATTGTCCTGCACCTGCCAGTTTAGTGTGTTCATGAGATGTTTTTTGAGATACTGAATTAGTATGAGTTTCTGTTGAATGTTCGTTAGATGTATTTGACTCAACCTCAGAAGCTTCAGAAGAAAAGGTTTTTTGAAAATTGCTAAGTAATTGTCTAAATTCTAATTCTTGAAAAATAGTTGTAACCGCTTCAATGTTTGGTTCAGACATTTCAAAATCTTTGGCATCAAATGTAACTGGTACATCTAGCATAATAGTTGCGAGTTTTTTTGAAAGTATTCCCAATTCTTTTGACGCTTCAATTTTTTCTTTCATTTTGCCTTTAAGTTCGTGGGTATTGGCAAGTAGGTTTTCTAAACTGCCATATTGAGCAAGAAATTTTTTAGCTGTTTTTTCGCCTACACCAGGCAATCCGGGTATATTATCAGAAGCATCTCCCATCATACCTAAAAAATCAATAACTTGTAAAGGGTTTTCAACTTCAAATTTTTCTTTTACTTCTGGTATTCCCCATGTTTCATAACCGCCACCAAAAACCGGTCGATACATAAATATATTTTCACTTACTAGCTGTGCAAAATCTTTATCTGGCGTTACCATAAAAGTTTTGTAGCCTTCTTTTTCGGCTTGTTTTGACAAGGTTCCAATAACATCATCTGCTTCATAACCCTCTTTTACCATAATAGGTATGTGCATAGCCCTAAGAATTTGTTCAATATAAGGTACTGCAATTTTTATGGCTTCTGGGGTTTCATCTCTATTTGCTTTATATGCCTCAAACATGTCAACCCTATCGGCACTACCACCTTTATCAAAACAGACGGCTAAATGATCTGGACGTTCTCGTTTTATAACATCTAAAAGCGAGTTCATAAAACCCATAATGGCTGAGGTGTCTATCCCTTTTGAGTTTATTCTAGGGTTTTTAATAAAAGCATAATAACCCCTAAAAATAAGGGCATAAGCATCTACTAAAAAAAGGCGTTTTTGGTTTGACATGTTATTGGTTTTGATAGAAAACCAAAACTACAAAAACTTAAGCTTAAAACAACCTATATGCCATTTGGATTTTTTTTGCTTAGCTGTAACCCCGTTGTTTTTTAGAGTATTTTTATTCTATTTACATTTATACCTTAATTCAAATTAATTGATTTACAATTATATAGCTGTTTTAAAGCAAAAAAACACCTGAAATACATAGTGCCTTAATTTATAATACTGTTATATTTGGATAAAATTAAATTATGATTAGATGGATACTTTTTTTAATCCTTTATTTAATTATAGATTTTTATGCATTTCAAGCATTTAAAACCCTATCTAAAAATAGCTGGACTTTTTTAGCTTACTGGATGGTTTCTGTTTTAGTTGTTGGTAATTTTGCATGGCATTATTATGGCTTAAACAGGAGTGACGGGTTTACCCATGCACATGCTTATGCTTTTGGGTTTTTAATAGCCATTTTAATACCTAAAATAATGCTTTTAGCAAGCTTGTTTTTAGAAGATATTTTTAGAGTTTTACAAGCAATTTACCGATATTTTTTTCAAGATAACACAAATAAGCTAAGCTATTTTGCATCTAGGCGACAGTTTATTAGTAAACTTGCCATAGGTTTGGCAGCCATACCATTTGCTTCAATACTGTATGGTATTTACAGAGGGAAATACAATTATAAAGTTTTAAAATACACGCTGTATTTTGATGATTTGCCAAAGTCGTTTGATGGCTATAAAATTACCCAAATTAGCGATATTCATGCCGGTAGTTTTGATAATATAGACAAGGTTAAATATGCCGTAGATTTAATAAACAAACAACAAAGTGATACCATACTTTTTACCGGAGATTTTGTAAACAACAAGGCAAATGAATTAATACCTTACATAAATATTTTTAATAAACTTCAAGCTTCCGATGGTATTTTTTCGGTTTTAGGCAATCATGATTATGGTGATTATATACGCTGGGGTTCTCAAGAAGAAAAACAAAAAAACATGCAAGATTTAAAATCTTTTCAAAAAGAAATGGGTTTTAATTTATTGCTAAATGAGAGTACAATTTTAAAAAAAGGCACAGACAGAATAGCTTTAATAGGTGTTGAAAATTGGGGTTCAGGAGGGTTTAAAAAAGCGGGCGATTTAAACAAAGCAGCACAGCATGTAAAGGAAGATGATTTTAAAATATTAATGAGTCATGATCCATCGCATTGGGAAAAAGAAGTAATAAATGATGCCTATCATTATCACTTAACCTTAAGCGGTCATACACACGGTATGCAGTTTGGAATAGAAATACCCGGATGGTTTAAGTGGAGTCCTGTTAAATGGCGTTATAAATATTGGGCTGGTTTATATAAAGAAAAAGGGCAGTATATTAATGTTAATAGAGGTTTTGGCTATTTGGCATTTCCTGGGCGAGTTGGTATTTGGCCTGAAATTACAGTTATTGAGCTTAAAAAACAGGTAAATACTGCATAATTAAAAGGAAATGTTATATTTGTATAAGGATATTTGACTTAAAACTTTAAGGTATGTCAAAATTTGGAGAAATTATAGATGTAGAAATTCCTGTTTTATTGGATTTTTATACAGATTGGAATGAACAATCAAAAGCGATGCATCTTATACTAAGAGACGTTGCTGCTGCTCTAGGTGATAAAGCTAAAGTTATTAAAATTGATATTGAAAAAAATCAAGAATTAGCCGATGCTTTACGTGTAAAAACCTTACCAACTCTTATTATTTATAAAGATGGCGAGATGAAATGGCGTCAAAGTGGTGAGCATGATGCCAATACTCTTATTAGTATTATTCAACAATATATTTAAATTGTTAAGGGTTTAAAAACATATCCTTTTTCACTAAAATGGTCTAAAACCTTTGGTAGTAAATACTGCAAGTTTTTAGATGCTTTTATACTATCATGAAAAACTACTATACTACCTTTTGTTATTTTTGAAATAAGATTTTTAAAACTGTTTTCTAATTTAAGGTCTTTATTCCAGTCATAAGATAAAACATCCCACATAACAATATGATATCCTAATTCCATAAGTTTTTTTCCTTGGCTTAAAGTTATTTGACCATAAGGAGGTCTAAATAAATTAACAACTGGTACTTCATAATTTGGAATAGATGAATTTGAAATTTCATGATGTATGGTTTCTTCAGCTTTTTTAATATTGTCTAAATAAACTTCTACCAAATTTTGCCATCCTTTTAAATGGTTATGTGTGTGATTTCCAACAGCATGCCCTTGTCTAATAATATTTTGAAAAATTTCAGGGTGGTTTTTAACATTATTTCCTATGCAAAAAAAAGTTGCTTTGGCGTTGTATTGGTTTAAAACCTCTAAGGTCCAATCAGTTATTTCTGGTGTTGGTCCGTCATCAAAAGTTAAATAGATAATTTTTTTGTTTGTAGAAACATCCCAAATGTAATTTGGAAACAGTTTTTTTGCAATTAAAGGTGTTTTAACGGGTGTAAAAGTCATATTTGTTTACCAAATTAATTGGTAGCATCTATTTGCAAACTACTATCAGTTGTGATATCATTATCTGTTCTTATCTCGTCTTCGGGTTCATCATCGCCATAAAAATGTTTAAAAGCTTTTAGGTAGTTATTGAAAGTCTCACCTTCAGTTTTAGCAAATTCAATATCATATTCTAATAATACATCAATAAGTCCTTTATACCGCTGAATATCTGTATAAATATCTTCAAAGAAACGTTCTTGATTATCTATTTTTAAACGACTGTAATACAATAATTTTATCTCTTCTTTACAGACACACTCCTGAAAGGTGTAAATTTATTTTAATAGATCCTAAAATGCTAGAGCTGTCTACTTATGAAGGAATTCCACATCTACTTTGTCCTGTAATCACAGAAGCAAAAAAAGCTGCCTCGGTACTTGGCTGGGTAGTTAAAGAAATGGAAAGTAGATACCGATTAATGACAAAGGAAGGGGTTAGAAACATAGATGGCTATAAT
>JALRJA010000247.1 GCA_023255235.1 Flaviramulus sp. | reverse complement strand
AAAAACATAGTAGAAACTCATAACGGCCGTATTACGTTTCATTCAGAAAACAATGTTGGAACTACATTTAAAGTCACTTTCCCTAAACAATAAAATTATGACATACAACAATATTATTTCAAAAGAAAACAATGCAGTTGCTACCATTACCATAAACCGCCCTAACAAACTAAATGCCCTTAATAGAGAAACTATTAAAGAGTTGCATAACGCTTTAAAAGAAGCCAATAATAATAAAAACATTAAGGTTATTATAATAACTGGCAGTGGCGAAAAGGCTTTTATTGCAGGTGCAGATATTAGTGAATTTGCTCATTTTTCGGTTTCCCAAGGAGCAGCATTGGCTGCCGAAGGGCAACAAATGGTATTTGATTTTATTGAAAATTTAGCAACACCCGTTATTGCTGCTATTAATGGTTATGCCTTAGGAGGCGGTTTAGAACTAGCTATGGCATGCCATTTTAGAGTAGCTAGTGATAATGCTAAACTAGGTTTGCCAGAAGTATCGTTAGGTGTTATACCAGGTTATGGCGGCACGCAACGCTTAGCCCAATTAATTGGTAAAGGGCGTGCAATGGAACTTATAATGACTGCAGGAATGATTGATGCCCATCAGGCTTTAAATTACGGCTTAGTAAACCATGAAACCACACAAGAAGAGCTTATACCGTTGTGCGAAAAAATAGCTCTTAAAATCTGTAATAATTCTGCCAATGCCATTGCAGCAGCTATTACATCTATAAATGCCCATTTTAAAGATGGTGTAAATGGGTATGCTATTGAAATTCAAGAATTTGGAAACTGCTTTGGCACCAATGATTTTACAGAAGGAACAAGTGCTTTTTTAGAAAAAAGAAAAGCAAATTTTACGGGTAACTAATTACAATTATTTTAAATATACGCGTTTAACACGCTGAGAGATTGCTGTTATTAACTCATATGAAATAGTTTGAGCAGTTTGTGCTAAGGTTTCAGCCGTATTGTTTTGTCCAAAAACAATAACCTCATCACCTTCTTTACAATCTATATTGGTAATATCTACCATAATCATATCCATACAAACATTACCAACAATAGGTGCTTTATAACTGTTTATAGTAACAAAACCCTTACCATTACCATAATGTCTCCCAATACCATCCGCATGGCCAATAGGTAGTGTGGCTATTTTTAAAAAAGAAGCACTCTTAAAAGCACGGTTATACCCAACAGTTTCACCTTTTTCAATCTTATGAATTTGAGAAATTATGGTTTTTAATGTGGCTATTGGCTTAACATTTTTATTTTCTTTTTCTGAATTACCAAAACCATACAACCCAATACCGCTTCTAACCATATCGAAATGTGCTTCAGGGTAGTTTAAAATCCCCGATGTGTTACAAATATGAAGCATTGGTTTATAGCCAATAGCATTAGTAACATTATTTGAAATTACTTTAAAACTTTCTATTTGGTTTAACGTGAATGCTTTTTCTTCTAAATCTTCACTTGCTGCCAAGTGTGAAAAGAGTGATTTTATTTTAATAGCATTGGTTTCTTTTAGTTTAGAAACAATGTAGTTAACATCATTTTCCCAAAAACCCAATCTATTTAAACCTGTATTAAATTTAATATGAACAGGGTAATTTGTTTGTTTTTGCAAAGAGGCGATTGCTATAAATTCATTAAAAACTTTAGCACTATAAAGACTTGGCTCTAGGCAGTAATCTATTAGTTCCTTAAAATTAACTGCTTGCGGATGTAATACCAAAATAGGTTTTGTAATTCCGGCGTTTCTAAGAGCTATTCCCTCATTTACATAAGCCACAGCAAAATAATCAATATCCAAATTTTGAAGATAGGTAGCTATTTCGGTTGCATCACTACCATAAGCAAACGCTTTTACAACAGCTAAAAACTTGGTGTTAGCTTGTATTTTAGATTTAAGATATTCAAAATTTTGTTTTAACACCTTAAAATCAATTTCTAAAACGGTTTCTTGCGCTCTATACATGAGAGTCTTTGCCAGTTTTAGAAGGCACCTCTTCAGGGTCGTTAACCTTCATGTTTCTAACTTTATTACGCATCATAGCCTTATAGTATGCCGCTCTACTTAAAGGCTCATACTCTTCAACCTCACCCAAAAGCACTAAGCTATCACTTTTAGATTTGCGGTAACTATATTGAGCTAAATTACCTGTTCTAGTACAAACAGCATGCACTTTGGTAACATATTCTGCAGTTGCCATAAGATTAGGCATAGGGCCAAAAGGGTTTCCTTTAAAATCCATATCAAGACCCGCCACAATAACCCGAACACCTTTATTTGCCAAATCATTACAAACACGCACAATTTCATCGTCAAAAAACTGTGCCTCATCAAT